>NZ_JAAGPB010000265.1:0-11904 GCF_017104585.1 Burkholderia sp. Ac-20392 | reverse complement strand
TCGCCTGAAGCCGACCGAGCCGCGCCTGCGGCTGCCCTGGTTCAGCGCGCTGGCGCTTTACAGTGCCGTGATGATGGCGAACAGCGCCCTCGGGTTTTACGTGATCGACCGCCTGGTCGTGAGCGCGCAGGCCGCGCCGCTCATGACCGGTTATGCGCTCGGCAGCGCGGGCTTCGGGCTGATCGTGATGCAGGCGCTGGTCGGGCGTTTCCGGTCGGTTGCGCCGACGCAGTGGCTGCGCTGGGGGGCGCTCGCGGGCGGTGCCGGATTCGCATCGGTGCTGATGGTCCACGCGTCGCAGCCGCTGGCGCTGTGTGCGAGCTATCTCGTCGCGGCATGCGGGATGGGTGCGGCGTTTCCGGCCGTGGCGGCGCTGGCGAGCGCACGGGTGGCGCCGCACGAGCAGGCCGCCTGCGCGGGGGCGATGTCGATGGCCCAGGGGCTCAGCATGGTGATCGGGCCGCTGGCCGGCGCGATGCTGTACGAGCTGCATCCGGCCATGCCGTTCGCGTCGATCGGCGTGATGCTGGCACTCGTTTCCGTTGCCGCTTCATGGCGGGGATCGCGCGCGGCGGATGCATAGCGGCGCACATGCACGCACGGGGCGGCTGGCTGCGATGCGTGCGGCGCGAACGAGGGGCCGGTGAGCCGACGGGTGACGTCAAGCTTTGTCAAATTGTGGCGATATCACGATACCTGACGTTTCAGGCCGCATTCGAAGGCTGTATTGCACGGGTCGATTGAGTATCCTTGGATTCGATTCGCGGTACTCATGCCATCACAACCGGGAGGCTTCACATGAATGCACGTCTATACCGCGCGACCGTTGCCGGCGCGCTGATCGGATTGCTCGCGCCGTTTTCGGTGGCGCATGCGCAGCTGGGCGATGTCCTGAAGCAGGTCGGCGGCGGCGATTCAGGCGGTAGCGCGGGCGGTGCGCTTGGCAATCTCGGCGGCCTCGGCGGTGCATTGACGGGCGGGGGCGGTTCGTCGCTGATGCCGGGCAGCACCGGCAACGTCGCCGGCCTGCTGCAGTTCTGCATCCAGAACAATTATCTCGGCGGGGCGTCCGGCGGCGCGTCGTCGGTGAAGGACGCGCTGATGGGCAAGCTCGGCGGCAACGCGTCGTCCGACAGCGGCTATACCAGCGGCGCGAGCGGGGTTCTCGATGCCGGCAACGGCAGCAAGCTCGACCTGAGCGGCGGCGGCCTGAAGCAGCAGGTGACCAAGCAGATCTGCGACAAGGTGCTGACGCAGGCGAAATCGCTGTTGTAAGCGTTTGGCGCGTGGTGGTGCAGGGGGCGGTGCGACGCGTGCCGCGCCCGTCGATCATCGCGGCAGCCGCGAGCGCGTCGACGATAAGAAGGGCGGCCGCGCGATGTCGCGGCCCGCACGCATGGACTCAGTCGGCCAGCCGCTTGTCGGCGAGCGCCTTGCAGCAGTCTTCGTAGACCCATTGCACGAGTTTCGCCCGATAGTCGAGATCGTCGGTATCGACGATTTCCTCGACCGCGTCGCGCGCCCATGACGCATCGACGAACCCGGCATGCCGCTTCGCGATGTCCTGCGCGAGCGCCGCGAGCTTGGCAACGGCCAGCCAGTCGGCCTGGCGATGATGGCGGTCGAGCCAGCGGTGCGCGGCCTGGACCTGGAACGTGGCGTCCGGCCACGATTCGTTGAGGTAAAACGCGCCGAGGTTGCCGCAGGTGAGCCAGCAAAGCAGCTCGAGGCGGTCTTGCGAGCCGAGGGTATGGGGTGCGTCGGACATGGCAGCGCTCACGAAATACGTCGATTCCGGGCGGCGCCGGTTGCAATGGGCCGGTGCCGATAATAAAAACATAGCACGATGCGGGCCCGGCCGCGCATCCGGGCGGATGCTGACGTGGCGCCGGCGAAACGGACGCTGCGCCGGCGTGGACGGCCGACGGCGGAGTGAGGGGGGCAGCGGGAACGGAAAGTGCGCGAACGCGCGGTGAACCACTCGGGAAGAGGCGGCCGCTTGCGCCGCCGAGCGGGCCCGTTGCGGGGCCCGCCGCAGCCCGGCGCGCGGGCCGGGCTGCCGATGAGCGAACTCAGGTCGTCGTGTGCGTGGCGCGCGCGATCGTGCGGATGCTGCGCTCGACGCGGATCAGGATGATCAGCACCGCGAGCGACACGAACGAATACAGCGCGACGAGTGCGGCGACGCCCGCGTAGCGCGCGGTCTGGCCATTCTCGGCAGCCGTTTCTTCGGCGGCCTTCTTCTCGTTGTCGATCGCGGTCCGGCGTGCGTCGTAGCGCTCGGAGAAGTCGCGCATGACGGCCGACACGACGTCGGTGTACGCCTGCTCGCGCGCATATTCGTCGCCGTGACCGGTGACCTTCTTCTTGACGCTGGCCGCGACGTCCGCGCGCGACAGCACCTTGTCGAGATACGCGATCTGTTGCTCGTAGTAAGCGACGTCCGGATGGTCGTCGTCGCCGAGCACGCGCTGGAATGACGGCTCGTACGCGTCGCGATCGACCGCGTAGTCCGGCGACAGGGCCGTCCGGCCGTGCTTCTGCACGATGCCCGACAGTCGCGTCGACAGGCGCAGTGCGGGCGACGCGTCGTCGTCCTTGGCTGCCGCGCCGTCGGCGGCCGGCGTGGCCTTGGCGGGCGCACCGTTCTCCCACGCGAACGATGCAGGATCGACCTGGATGGCCGAATCGACTTTCGGCGGTTTCGACAGGCGCGCATCGAGTGCGACCGCGCCGAATATGACCCCGCCGATCAGGACTGCGGTCGCGAACAACAGCACGATCACGCGCAACACCTGAAGATAGCCGCCCTCGATTTTGGTCAGGATGCTCAAGGCATTCTCCTTTCTTATGATGAATGAGGCGCCGAGGCTAAAGACCTTTCTAATGGCTGTCAATCGTCACACCGGCAGACCGAAACGCTCGCTAGAATGTCGGCTTTCCTGGAGGCGGAAAGCGATGAAAATCTACGACCAGTTCTATATCGACGGCGCGTGGCGCAAACCGGCCGGCACCGGCACGATCGACGTGATCGACTCGGGCACCGAAGCCGTGATTGGCCGGATTCCGGAAGGCGTCGCGTCCGACGCGCAGGACGCGATCCGCGCGGCGCGCGCAGCCTTCGACGCATGGGCGGCCACGCCGCCCGCGACGCGCGCGGGCTACCTGCGCAAGATCGTCGAGCATCTGCAGGCGCGCAGCGAGGAGCTTGCGCAGTCGATCACCGGCGAAGTCGGGATGCCGATCAAGCTGTCGCGCGCGATCCAGGTCGGCGGCCCGATCTACAACTGGAAGGCGTACGCGAAGCTCGCCGAATCGTTCGAGTTCGAGGCACAGGTCGGCAACTCGCTCGTCGTGCGCGAGCCGGTCGGCGTCGTCGCGGCGATCACGCCGTGGAACTACCCGCTCAACCAGGTCACGCTGAAGGTCGCGCCGGCGCTCGCGGCCGGCTGCACGGTCGTCCTGAAGCCGTCCGAAGTCGCACCGCTCAACGCGTTCATGCTCGCTGAAGCGATTCACGAAGCCGGGCTGCCGGCCGGTGTGTTCAACCTCGTGTGCGGCTACGGCCCGGTGGTCGGTGAAGTGCTGGCCACCGATCCGGACGTCGACATGGTGTCGTTCACGGGCTCGACGCGCGCCGGCAAGCGCGTGGCCGAGCTGGCGGCTGCGGGCGTCAAGCGCGTCGCGCTCGAGCTGGGCGGCAAGTCGGCGTCGGTGATCCTCGACGATGCCGATTTCGCGACGGCGGTGAAGGGCACGGTCAACGCGTGCTACCTGAACGCGGGGCAGACCTGCTCGGCGCACACGCGCATGCTGGTGCCGGAAGCGCGCTACGACGAGGCGCGCGCGATCGCGAAGGCGGCGGCCGAAACCTACGTCGCCGGCGATCCGCGGCAGGATGCGACGCGTCTCGGCGCGCTGGCCTCGGCCGTGCAGCAGCAGCGCGTGCAGGACTACATCCAGCGCGGGATCGACGAAGGCGCGGAGCTCGTGACGGGCGGCACGGGCCTGCCGGCAGGGCTGGATAAAGGCTTCTTCGTGAAGCCGACCGTGTTCGGCCGCGTCGATCCGAAATCGACCATCGCGCAGGAAGAAATCTTCGGGCCGGTGCTGTCGATCATCACGTATCGCGATGAAGACGAGGCCGTGCGCATCGCGAACGATTCGCCGTACGGGCTCGGCGGCGCGGTGTGGGCCGGCAGCGACGAACGCGCGATGGGCATCGCGCGCCGCATCCGCACCGGGCAGGTCGACATCAACGGCGGCGTGTGGAACATGGCCGCGCCGTTCGGCGGCTACAAGCAGTCGGGTCACGGCCGCGAGAACGGCGTGTACGGGCTCGAAGAATATCTCGAGTACAAGTCGATGCAGCTCAAGCCCGCGAAGCCGGCCTGAGCGATTCTCACGGCCTGAACGGGAAACGGCACGCTCGCGTGCCGTTTTTTATTGACGGCCGTCAAGGTGCGCGTCGGTGGATCGTCGATCATCGCGGTTCCGATGTTCCGACGAGGTTTCAGATGACCGTACGCACTTCCTTTCCGCCGCTGACGATTCGCGGCCGCACCTTGCTGCCTGTCGTGCAGGGCGGCATGGGCGTCGGCATTTCCGCGCACCGGCTGGCGGGCAGCGTCGCGCGCGAAGGCGCGGTCGGCACGATCGCGAGCATCGACCTGCGCCACCATCATGCGGACCTGCTCGCGCGTTGTCGCGCGCAACCCGATCGTGCGACGCTCGAAGCCGCGAACCTCGAGGCACTCGCGCGCGAGATCCGCCTCGCGAAGACCTACAGCGAAGGGCGCGGGATGATCGCGGTCAACGTGATGAAGGCCGTGAGCGCGCATGCGGACTACGTGCGGGCGGCGTGCGACGAGGGGGCGGACGCGATCGTGATGGGCGCGGGCCTGCCGCTCGACCTGCCCGATCTCACGCAAGGACACGACATCGCACTGATTCCGATCCTGTCGGACAGTCGCGGGATCGCGCTCGTGCTGAAGAAGTGGATGAAGAAGGGGCGCCTGCCCGACGCGATCGTGATCGAGCATCCGGCGCATGCGGGCGGCCATCTCGGCGTCACGCAGATCGACGACATGCACGACGGCCGCTTCGATTTCGCGCGCGTGCTCGACGAGACCGCGCAGGTGATGGCGTCGCTCGGGCTCGCGCGTGAAACGATCCCGTTGATCGTTGCGGGCGGGATCAACAGTCACGACACGGTGCGCGCGGCGTTCGAGGCCGGTGCGAATGGTGTGCAGGTCGGGACGCCGTTCGCGGTGACGGAAGAAGGCGATGCGCATCCGCACTTCAAGCGCGTGCTGGCCGACGCGACGCCCGACGATATCGTCGAATTCGTCAGCGTGACGGGGCTGCCCGCCCGCGCGGTGAAGACGCCGTGGCTCGATCGTTACCTGCGCAACGAGACGCGCATTCGCACCAAGCTCGGCGCGCTGAAGCAGCGTTGCCCGACCGCGCTCGAATGCCTGAGCGTATGCGGCTTGCGCGACGGCATCGAGAAGTTCGGCCATTTCTGCATCGACACGCGGCTGGCGGCCGCATTGCGCGGCGACGTCGCGAACGGGCTGTTCTTCCGCGGCCGCGAAGCGTTGCCGTTCGGCCGTGCGATCCGCAGCGTGCGCGATCTGCTCGACCTGCTGCTGACGGGCTGTGCGACGGAGCCTGCGGCAAACCGTCCCACGTTTACGCTGGCTTGACGGATATCAAGACGATGAAAAGACCCTACAGGGAGAATGGAAACCATTCTTTGGGGGTCCGTACCATGCATAAAACGATTCGAACTTGTGTCACCGCCGCGGCCGTTGCAGCCGCTTTCGCCGCGATGCCGTCGCTGTCGCACGCGGCCTCGCCGGGCGACGGCATCAACCAGGGCGACGTCCTGGTCCGGCTGCGCGCGATCAGCATCCAGCCGAACGAGCGCGCAAGCGACACGCTGGGCGCGCTCAACGTCGGGGTGAACAACGCGATCGTGCCCGAGCTCGACTTCACGTACATGATCCGCGACTACCTCGGCGTCGAGCTGATCCTCGGCACCTCGCGGCATCAACTGACGTCGAGCCTCGGCAATCTCGGCGGCGTGGGCGTGCTGCCGCCGACGCTGCTGCTGCAGTACCACTTCAACCATGCCGGCAAGGTGCGTCCGTACGTCGGCGCGGGCGTGAACTACACGTACTTCTACAACAACGGGCTCAACGTCGGCGGGCAGGGCGTGTCGATCAACAAGAGCAGCTTCGGCCCCGCGTTGCAGTTCGGCGTGGACGTGCAGGTGACGAAGAAGATCTTCATGAACGTCGACGTGAAGAAGATCTGGATGAGCACGGATGCGACGCTCGGTGACAAGGGCATCGGCACGCTGCACATCGATCCGCTGATCGTCGGCGTGGGCGTCGGGATGAAATTCTAGACGCGGCGGGAAAAGAACAGAGTTGGGGTTGGCGGCATGGCGGTCGGCATGCCGCTTTTTTTTTGCGCGGCGGATTTACAGCTTGTCGTACTGGAAGCGCATCGCGGTGCCTTCGCGCGAGATGCGCTCCCAGATCGCGCGCTTTTCGTCGTCGCTCAGGAACACCCAGTTCGACACTTCGGCGGCCGTGCGGCCGCAGCCCTTGCAGACTTCGTCGAAGAGGGTCGAGCACACGCCGATACAGGGGCTGTCGGGCAGGTCGTGGAGATTGGAGGCCATCGGAAGGGTTCACGCAGTTGAATCGTCAGCCGCCATTTTAATGCATCGCGGCCGGACGGTCGGACGGGTGCGGCCGGCATGCCGTACCGGTGCAGCGGCATGACAGTACGACCGGGTTTGGGCACAGCCGCCAGGCGGTTCGCGTCCGGCCGGCGAACGCGGTTTCGCCGCCGCCTGTTTTTCCCGGTGGACAGCCGCCGATTACCCGATAGAATTCCCCGGGAACGCCTTGCCGCATGGGCGGCCAGCCTGGCCGGCGGCGGGAATCTGTTCCGTTTGCGCGACACCGCCATGATTTTTTTGTGACGGGGCGCGAATGATGGTAGTTTTCGGGGTTTTCGAGGGGCGGCGCGCCAGAATGCGCCGTCATGACGAGGCAGACGGCAGCCGGACACACGGTCCGGTCGGAGGGAGAACGGGATGAAAGCAAAGGTAGTGGGCCGGTTCGCAGCGCTCGCGCTGTGCGTGGGTGCATCGGCGGCAGCGGCGAAGGATACGCAGCTCAATGTCTATAACTGGTCGGACTACATTGCGAAGGACACGATCCCGAACTTCGAGAAGCAGACGGGCGTCAAGGTCCGCTACGACAACTACGACAGCGACGACACGCTGCAGGCGAAGCTGCTGACGGGCAGCTCGGGCTACGACATCGTCGTGCCGACCAGCAACTACGCGGGCAAGCAGATCGCCGCCGGCATCTTCGCGCCGCTCGACAAGTCGAAGCTGCCGAACCTCAAGTACCTCGATCCGCAACTGATGGCGCTCGTCGCCGGCGCGGATCCGGGCAACAAGTTCTCGGTGCCCTGGGCATACGGCACGACCGGTCTCGCGTACAACCTGACGAAGGCGCAGCAGGCGCTCGGCAAGGTGCCGCTCGACAACTGGGACATCCTGTTCAAGCCGGAAAACCTCTCGAAGCTGAAGACCTGCGGCGTGTCGGTGCTCGACGCACCCGACCAGATGTTCGCGGCGACGCTGCACTACATCGGCAAGGATCCGATGAGCACGAACCCGGCCGACTACAAGGCCGCGATGGAAGTGCTGAAGAAGATCCGCCCGTACATCACGCAATTCAACTCGTCGGGCTACATCAACGACCTGGTCGGCGGCGACATCTGCTTCGCATTCGGCTGGTCGGGCGACGTCGTGATCGCGAAGCATCGCGCGATGGAAGCGAAGAAGTCGTACAAGGTCGAGTACTACATTCCGAAGGGCGGCGCGCCGGTATGGTTCGACGTGATGGCGATCCCGAAGGACGCGAAGAACAAGGATGCCGCGCTGCAGTGGATCAACTACATCGAGGATCCGAAGGTGCACGCGGCGATCACGAACGCGGTGTACTACCCGAGCGCGAACGCCGAGGCACGCAAGTACGTGCGGCCCGACGTCGCGAACGACCCGGCCGTCTATCCGCCGGCCGACGTCGTGAAGACGCTGTTCCTGCTCAAGCCGCTGCCGCCTGAAATCCAGCGTCTGCAGACGCGTCTGTGGACCGAGCTGAAGTCGGGCCGCTGACACGCGCCGATGTTCCCGGCAGTCATGAAGCCCCTGGTGCCCCCGGGGGCTTTGTTCGTTCAACGCAGGAGAGAAGCAGCACATCATGAATAGCCAGTCGGGTGCGCCGGTCGCGGGCGCGCCGTCCTCCGTTTCCTCCTCCGGCGCCGATGCGCGCGCCGAGACCTTTGTCCAGATCGTCGACGTCGTCAAGAAATTCGGCGACACCGAAGCCGTGCGCAGCGTCAACCTGACCGTGCGCCAGGGCGAGCTGTTCGCGCTGCTCGGCAGCTCGGGCTGCGGCAAGTCGACGTTGCTGCGGATGCTCGCGGGCCTCGAGACGGTCACGTCGGGCAAGATCCTGATCGACGGCGAGGACCTCGCGCAGATGCCGCCGTACAAGCGGCCCGTGAACATGATGTTCCAGTCGTATGCGCTGTTCCCGCACATGTCGGTCGAGTCGAACGTCGCGTTCGGCCTCAAGCAGGAAGGCACGCCGAAGGCCGAGCTGAAGGAGCGCGTCGCATCGGCGCTCGAACTCGTGCAGATGAGCAAGTACGCGAAGCGCAAGCCGCATCAGTTGTCCGGTGGCCAGCAGCAGCGCGTCGCGCTTGCGCGTTCGCTGGTCAAGCGGCCGAAGCTGCTGCTGCTCGACGAGCCGATGTCGGCGCTCGACAAGCAGATCCGCCAGCGCACGCAGATCGAGCTCGTCAACATCCTGAACAAGGTCGGCGTCACCTGCATCATAGTCACGCACGATCAGGAAGAAGCGATGACGATGGCCAATCGCCTCGCGGTGATGAGCGAAGGGCAGATCGTGCAGATCGGCTCGCCGAACGAAGTGTACGAATATCCGAACAGCCGTTTCTCGGCCGAATTCATCGGCTCGACGAACCTGTTCGACGGCGTGACCGTCGAGGACGAGCCCGACCACGTGTACATCGAGTCGCCGGAGCTGCCGAGCCGGCTGTACGTGAGCCACGGGATTTCGGGCCCGCTCGGGATGCCGGTCACGGTGTCGGTGCGCCCCGAACGGATCGCGCTCACGCGCAAGCCGCCCGAAGGCGCGTTCAACTGGGCGCGCGGCCGGATCAGCAACGTCGCGTACATGGGCGGCTACTCGCTGTATCACGTGAAGCTCGACGGCGGCAAGACGGTGATCGCGAACGTGTCGAGCCTCGCGATTTCCGAGCTCGACACGCCGGCGCTCGGCGACGAGATCTACGTGCGCTGGAGCGCGACTGCGGGCGTGGTGCTGACGTCATGACCACGTTCAAGTCCCTGCTCGAGTGGCCGGTGCGGCGCTTCAACCTGACGGGCGCCACGGCGGTCGTCGCCGGGCCGTTCACGTGGCTCGTGCTGTTCTTCCTCGTGCCGTTCGTGCTGGTCGTCAAGATCAGCTTCGCGGAGCTGCAGCTCGGCATCCCGCCGTACACGGAGCTCGCGTCGTACACCGACGGCGTCGTGCACGTCGCGCTGAACCTGTCGCACTACGCGTTCCTGTTTACGGACAGCCTGTATTTCGCGACCTACGTGAACTCGGTGTGGGTGGCCGCGATCACGACGCTGCTGTGTCTGCTGATCGGCTATCCGATGGCGTACTACATCGCGCGCTCGAACCCGGCGACCCGCAACCTGCTGATGATGGGCGTGATGCTGCCGTTCTGGACGTCGTTCCTGATCCGCGTGTACGCATGGATCGGCATCCTGAAGAACAACGGGCTGCTGAACAACTTCCTGATGTGGATCGGCCTGACCCATACGCCGATCGAGCTGTATCGCACCAACTACGCGGTGTACATCGGGATGGTGTATTCGTACCTGCCGTTCCTCGTGATGCCGCTCTACGCGCACCTGGTGAAGATGGACCTGCGCCTGCTCGAGGCCGCGTACGACCTCGGCGCCAAGCCGTGGAAGGCGTTCGTGCAGATCACGCTGCCGCTGTCGAAGAACGGGATCATC
The DNA here is from genome assembly GCF_017104585.1 of Burkholderia sp. Ac-20392. Lineage (NCBI taxonomy): Bacteria > Pseudomonadati > Pseudomonadota > Betaproteobacteria > Burkholderiales > Burkholderiaceae > Burkholderia > Burkholderia sp. Ac-20392. The sequence continues at coordinate 1,754 of NZ_JAAGPB010000265.1, read as the reverse complement.
GCGGGCTGCCTGCTCGTGTTCATCCCGGCGGTCGGCGAGTACGTGATTCCCGAGCTGCTCGGCGGCGCGAACACGCTGATGATCGGCCGCGTGATGTGGAATGAGTTCTTCAACAACGCAGACTGGCCGATGGCGTCGGCCGTGACCTGCGCGATGGTGCTGCTGCTGCTCGTGCCGATGGCGATGTTCCAGCACTTCCAGGCGAAGGAGCAGGGAGGCCGCCGATGAAGCCGAATCGTTACCTGCAGTTCGCGGCGCTGTTTGCCGGCTTCGCGTTCCTGTATATCCCGATCATCAGCCTGATCGTCTATTCGTTCAACGAGTCGAAGCTCGTCACCGTGTGGTCGGGCTTCTCGTTCCGCTGGTACTCGGCGCTCGTCGAGGACGACGAGTTGCTGACGGCCGCGTGGCTGTCGCTGAAGATCGGCGTGCTGACCGCGTTCGCGTCGGTGTTCATCGGCACGTGGGCCGGCTTCGTGCTCGCGCGGATGGGACGCTTTCGCGGCTTCGCGCTGTTCAGCGGGATGATCAACGCGCCGCTCGTGATTCCCGAGGTGATCCAGGGGATCTCGCTGCTGCTGCTGTTCATCGAGCTGGCGAAGTGGATCGGCTGGCCGGCCGAGCGCGGCGTGTTCACGATCTGGCTCGGTCACGTGATGCTGTGCATCTCGTACGTCGCGATCATCGTGCAGTCGCGCGTGCGCGAGCTGAACCCGTCGCTGGAGGAAGCCGCGCTCGATCTCGGCGCGACGCCGCTGAAGGTGTTCTTCACGATCACGCTGCCGCTGATCTCGCAGGCGCTGATCGCGGGCTGGCTGCTGTCGTTCACGCTGTCGATCGACGACCTCGTGCTGTCGGCGTTCCTGTCGGGCCCCGGCTCGACGACGCTGCCGCTCGTGGTGTTCTCGCGCGTGAGGCTGGGGCTGAATCCGGAGATGAACGCGCTCGCAACGTTGTTCATCGTCGCGGTGACGGCCGGCGTCGTGATTGCGAACTTCGTGATGCTGCGGCAGGAACGCAAGCGGATGGCGGGGTTCGCGACCTGACGTTCGGGTGGTGATCGCGATGAAAAACGCCCGGTGCCGACGATGAGTCGGGCCGGGCGTTTTGTTTGGCGGCGCCGCGCGTGGGGCGGTGCCGGTCAGTAAGCGATTGTGACGGATGATGGGCGTCGCGGGCGGGCGCGGATTCGATTCCCGCGCCCGGTCGTGCGCTGCGTTACGCGCCGAACGCCGCCTTCGCGAGCAGCCCCAGCGCGACGCACACGAGCACGGCCGCGAACCCGGCCTGTACATGTCGCGCGGAGAGGTGGTGCGACGCGCCGCGACCGGCGGCCATGCCGAGCGCGGTCGCGACGGCGAACCACAGCGTCACGTCGAGCGGTGCGCGCGTGCCCGACACGAGCGTGGCGAACACACCGCCGGTGCCGACGAGCGCGATCACCATCAGCGACGTCGCGACGACGCCATGCATCGACACGTTCGTGAACTTGCGCAGCATCGGCACGATCACGAAACCGCCGCCGACGCCGAGCAGTCCCGTCATCAGGCCCGTCATCGCGCCGGTCGACGCGAGCGCGACGCCGACCGGCCAGGACCACACGAGCCGGCCCGTATCGGGATTCACGCGGCCGACGCACAGCGGCGACGCTTCCGCGTCGACCGGCGCGTGGCGCAGCGCCTGCAACAACAGGCGGCCGGCGACGACCAGCATCGTCAGCGCGAACAGCGCGAGCAGCAGGCGTTGCGGCAGCA
>NZ_JAAGPB010000024.1:0-43718 GCF_017104585.1 Burkholderia sp. Ac-20392 | reverse complement strand
TGCGGATTCGCGCTGACGGGCGGCTGCACCGGCACGGCTGCGCGCACGAGCGACGGCACGCCGAACGCGAGCAGCAGCCCGCCGGACGCGAAGCCGAGCAGCAGCGCGCGGCGGCTTTCGTTATGGACGGAGAGTTCGGGCGCGCTCATGCGGCACCTCCGCGGCGCACGGCCAGGCGGATTGCCGCGCGAATACGCGTATAGGTGCCGCAGCGACAGATGTTGCCGGACATCGCATCGTCGATGTCGGCGTCGGTCGGATGAGGATTCGTCTTCAGCAATGACGCGGCCTGCATGATCTGCCCGGACTGGCAGTAGCCGCACTGTGCGACGTTCAGTTCCTGCCAGGCCTGCTGCAGCGGATGATCGACGTCAGTCGACAGGCCCTCGATCGTCGTCACGCGCTTGCCGGAAGCGGCCGCGACCGGGGTGATGCACGACCGGATCGCAACGCCGTCGAGGTGCACGGTGCACGCGCCGCACAGTGCCATGCCGCAGCCGAACTTGGTGCCGGTGTGGCCGAGGACATCGCGCAGATACCAGAGCAACGGCATGTCGGGATTGCCGTCGAAGTGCTGCTCGCTACCGTTGATGGTCAGCGTGATCATCGTTCACCTCCTGGTCGAGGCGCCCGCATCGCACCACGGGTGCCGGGTGGGGATTCGATCGGCAGCGGGCGCGCTCGGCTGCGCCGGCCCGGTGCCGTCTCGTGGACTGCTCCGCCGGCAGGACCAGCGGTCGATGCGTGGTTATCGGTGCGGCTGGCTGAGGATGGCTATCGGGCATGCGATCCGGATTGATGGCGGACCCGCACCAGCCCGGATTCTGCCCCACGCCAACCGTCACTCAGGCAACACGAGCATGTCGGGACTGCCAGAAACGGCGCCCCGGATCGCGGCACCTGCGTGCCAGGTTCGGCCCCGGCGGCTTCGACATGGCTCAGCGGAGCCAGAATCGTATGTGGAATGGCCCGGGCTCCAACTCTAACTGATGTGCGGCGGTTTTGCGCCGACGGCGCGTATGGGCACTGGCGTGGCGAACCGGGGGAAAGGAGGAAGGGAATCGATGACGCATGACGTGCGTCATGCGGCCGGGACCGACTGACACGCCGGTCCCGGCGAGCGATGAGGGCGCGATGCCGCCGCGTCACCCACGAGCGACGTGGCGCGTACCCAAGGGGATCGAGCGCCACGCCTGAACGGGAAGTCCCGCGAATCAACGCGCGGCGGGTTCGCGGCGGCGCTTCGTTACATCCGCACCACGTCCGCTACCGCCTTCTTGCGGTCCTTGAAGCGATAGATCGTGATCGCGGCATTCTTCAGGTCGCCGTGCGAATCGAACGCAATCCGCCCGGTCACGCCGTCATACTGCGTGGCGGGCATCGCCGCGAGCACTTTCGCCCGATCGGTCGTCCCGGCACGCTTGATCGCATCGTAGATGACGTACACCGCATCGTAGGCAAACGGCGCGTACGCATCGATCTGCGCGTTGTAGCGGGCCACGTACCGATTGTTGAAATCCTGCCCCTTCGGCATCTTCGACAGGGCAAGACCGGCCTCCGAGCAGACCAGGTTGTCGATCGCGTCGCCTGCCAGCCCGATCATCTTGTCGGTGCACGCCCCGTCTCCGCCCAGCACGCGCGCCCGAATCCCCAGATTCGCCGCCTGCTTCACCAGCGGGCCGGCGGTCGCGTCCGATCCTCCGTACATGATCACGTCGGGCTGCAGGCCCTTGATCTTGGTGAGGATGGCGCGAAAGTCGATCGCCTTGTCGTTCGTGGCCTCTCGCGTGACGACCTGGGCACCCGACGCCTTCGCGGCCTTCTCGAACTCGTTCGCGAGCCCCTGGCCGTACGCGGTCGAATCGTCGATGACGGCGACGCGCTTTGCGCCGAGTGTCGTGATCGCGTATCGCGCCAGCGCCGGCCCCTGCATCGCGTCCGTCGCGACCAGGCGATAGGTGGTTCGATAGCCCTGCTGCGTGAACACCGGGTTCGTCGATCCCTGCGATATCTGTGTGACGTGCGCGTCGTTGTAGATCCGGGAGGCCGGAATCGACACGCCCGAATTGATGTCGCCGACAACCGCGACGACGCCGTCGTCCACCAGCTTCTGCGCCACCTGCGTGCCGGTACGCGGATCCGCCGCGTCGTCCTGCGAATCGAGCTGGAAACGCACGGGTTTGCCGCCGACGACCGGCTGCCGGCTGTTGATTTCCTCGATGGCAAGACGCGCGGCATTCTCGCTGTCCTTGCCCATGTTCGCCAGTTGCCCGGTGAGCGGCGCGGCATGCCCGATGAGCACGACGGACGGACTGTCCGCACGGGCCTGCATGCTTGCCGCGACCAGCACGACGGTTGCGCCGACGAGCGGCATGCGGGGAGAGATGGGCTTCACTGGCGGCTCCGTGATCGAAATGAACGAACGGTGCAGCCTCGTCGATTCACGACCGTGCGACTGCATGCGAACCAGTGTTCAATCGCCGAAATTCCGCGTCCAACGACAAATTCCGTTCGCCGCCGACAAATAAAACTTATCGCCCCGCGTGCCGCGCGCGGCCCGGCCATCGAACCGCGCGCGGCAACGAAAGCGCCCATGCTCGTCCGGATTTTCCCGCGTAAACCACGAGGCTTTTCTGCCGCGACGGCTGGCGCGCCGCGCTAAACTGCCGCTCAATCTTGCAAAAATTGGGTCACGCGACATGAACGTGCGTTTTCTCGAGACCTTCGTCTGGCTGGCCCGTTTGCGCAACTTCCGCCTGACTGCCGAACGCATGCACGCGACCCAGGCGGCGATATCGAGCCGCATTTCCGCACTCGAACAGGAAATGGGCGTGCGGCTGTTCGACCGCGGGCCGCGTGAAGTCACGCTGACCCAGGTCGGCACGAAAGCGCTCCCTTTTGCGGAACAGATACTCAAGCTGAACCAGCTGATGCTCGACAGCGTCGGCGACCGCTCGAAGATTTCCGGGCTGCTGAGGCTCGGCGCCGTGGAATCGATCATTCACACGTGGCTGCCGGAACTCCTGAAGCGCGTACGCGACGCGTATCCGAATCTCACCATCGAACTGACCGGCGACACCTCATCGCATCTCGTTGCCCAGCTGGCCAGCGGCCACATCGACGTGGCGCTGCAGACCACCGTGACGACCGGCACGGAGACGTCGAGCATTGCGCTCGGCAGCCTGCCGATGTGCTGGATCGCCAGCCCGTCCCTCAACATCTCGGACGAGGCGCTGTCGGAAGCAGAGCTCGCCGCCTTCCCGATCATCGGGTTCGCGCGCCACTCGCTGCCGCACACCTTCCTCGTCGACCTGTTCGAATCGGTCGGCGAACCGACGGCCCAGATCAACTGCATGTCGTCGGTCGCCGCCATCATCCACATGGTGATCGACGGCTTCGGTATCGCCGTGCTGCCGAGTGCCTTCGTGATGAAGGAGCTGGCCGACGCCCGACTGCAAATGCTGAAAGTCACCCATCGCGTGCCAGCCTTGCCGCTGATCGCCGCCTACCGGCGCAATCCGGACAGCCTGCTGCCCGAGTCGATCGCGCAACTCGCACTCGCCGTCATGCTCGACTTCGCGCTCGTGAACGGTCCGCAATTCGCGCTGCTTCCGGAAACCGTCAACGCGCCCCCGTCAAACACCTGATCCCGACGACACCCCTCTGCGCCATGCCGATCATTTCGATTCAGCCGCTAACAGCGGACGCCTGCTCGCCCTACGGCACGATGCTCGGCAAGCCGCCGAGAACCGAAGACGACGCGTCCGCGTTCCTCAGTCCACCGTCCGATTTCTGGCGCGAACATCTTTTCGATCCGGGCACGCCGGACACGGCCGAAATTCTGTGGGTCCGCTATCGCAATCGCGACATGAGCGTCAGCACGCTCGAAGCACACGATCTGACCGAGCAGGCGATCGTCCCGTTGACCGGTTCGATCGTTCATGTCGTCGCCTGTTCGACGCCCGACAATACGCCTGACCAGTCGACCATGCGCGCGTTCCGCATCGACCCGGGACAAGGGCTCGTGATGCACCCGCTCACGTGGCATGCAACGCGCGTGGAGCAGCCCGAAGTCACCTGCCTGATGTTGACCCGCGCATCGACGACTCGCGATCTCGTCATTCATCTGCGCACCGGCGCGCCGGCACGCGAAAGCCGGATAGGCGCGATCGAAACGCACCGGATCGATTGAGTCCGGCTTCGTCCGTCCCGCACCGCCGTGCCCGATGAATCATGCGTGAAACACCGTCGGCTTCACGCGGTGCCGAAGCCGAGCGCAGGTGTTTCACGCAATCGGGCACTCACCGCGACCTCAACGCCTGCAACCCCAGCGTGAGCGGGTTGAACGGCATCTCCGACGCCCCCATCGAGAAGCTCGTCGCCTTCGACGGCACCCCCGGATTACGCATCAGCGCGTGAACGATCCGCTCGCTCGCATGACCGTCGCCATACGGATTGCTCGCGCGCGCCATTTCCCCGTACGCGCTCTCGCTGTCGAACAGCCGTGACGCCTCCCACACGATCCGCTCCTGATCGGTGCCGACGAGCCGCGCGGTGCCCGCCTGGATCGCCTCCGGCCGCTCCGTCGTCTCGCGCGTGACCAGTACCGGCTTGCCCAGCGCCGGTCCCTCCTCCTGAATGCCGCCCGAATCGGTGATGATGAAATGCGCACGCGACATCAGGAATACGAACGACAGATACTCCTGCGGCTCGATCAGGTAGATGTTCGACAGGTGGCCGAGCCGTGCGCGCGCCGGCTCCCGAACGTTCGGATTCATGTGCAGCGGATAGACGAACTGCGCGTCGGGATAGCGATTCGCGAGCGTGCACAGTGCGTCGCAGAAATTCTGGAACGGCTCGCCGAAACTTTCTCGTCGATGCCCGGTGATCAGCACCACGCGCCGCGACGGTTCGAGAAACGGAAACTGTTCGGCGACCTTTTCCGTCAGCGCGCCGGTACAGTCCAGCATGCGCTTGACCTCGTGCAGCGCATCGATCACGGTGTTGCCCGTCAGCACGACCGCCCCGCCCGGCACGCCCTCGCTGAGCAGGTTGTCGCGTGCCTGCCCGGTCGGCGCGAAATGCCACGACGACACCGCGTCGGTCACGCGGCGGTTCAACTCCTCCGGCCACGGCGACCAGATGTCGCCGCTGCGCAAGCCGGCCTCGACATGCCCGACCGGCAAATAGCGGTAGAACGCAGCAAGACTGACCGCGAGCGTGGTCGTCGTATCGCCGTGTACCAGCACGACGTCCGGACGCAATTCGTCGAAGACGATGCCGATTGCCTGCAGAATGCCCGTCGTCACGTCGGTCAACGTCTGGCTTTGGCGCATCACGTTGAGGTCGTAGTCGGGCTTGATGTCGAATAGCGTCAGCACCTGATCGAGCATTTCGCGATGCTGCGCGGTCACGCATACCCTGGCGTCGACACCCGCTTGCGCCTTCAAGGCACGCACCAGCGGTGCCATCTTGATGGCCTCGGGCCGAGTCCCGAACACAAGCAAAATCTTTTTCATCGTTATCCTCGTTGAGCCATTTCGCGCTGAATGACCCTGCTCGTGGCGCGAAGCATGTATTCAGGCGGCACCTCCCGTACTCGCACGCGGTCGACACGATGGGGTGTCGCGGAGCGAGCGCGCCGCCCGGTTCACGCGGTCTACGCCGCGCGAATCGTCGTACTACCGGCGTCCCGTTGCACTTGATCTGTCACGTCATGAGTCGTTCCTCGCTTGGCCAGGCGTCACGTCTGTTCGTCACGTCTTTTCCTCTACAGCAATATTCAAACCAGCCGCCCTGCGACCGTGCCCGGTTCACACTGCACGCACCACGCACATGCGGTGCGCGACGGAATGTTTCACAACTGCTACGCGTGTCTCAGCGCCAATCAGGCGCGATACAGGCAAACATCGGGGCAGTTGCACGGCCCCTCCGACGACGTCGTCCGACGAATCTCGAACGCATGTCGAGCATCCAATGCGCATCGAATCGCTCGCATCTGTCGAAGCGCGTTGCGCTTCCTTGATCCGCCACTTTTGTCTGTGCAGTCGGCCGCACGATCGAACGCGTGGCCACGGTTGCGCACGAGGGATCAACCCGACACGCAACGTCATTCACGTCGCACGAATCAACGGGGCGCGAAATGTTGCGAATGTGTAACGCGGGTCCGGAACGGGGTGCTTGCATCGGAGTCCGGCCCATGCAGCGCACGTGCTCTCGTCGAACACTCCGGCAATCCGGCCGATGCACACGCAACGAACGACGCGATGCGCATCTCCGTGCAACGTCGTGCCGTCAAGGCGGCGCAGGTTCGGCAGACAATTCGCTCGACGCACGACGCGTACGGGCTGCGACGCCGATCGCGCGCGGGCATTCGGCCTGCGCGCACGCTGATTCTTCGATGAATCAAAATTCGCCACCGTCGCTCGCGCCACGCGCCCACCCTCCACCCCCGCCCCTTGCTGCGCGCGGCATCGCGGCCGATGGCTCACGCCTTGCTTAATGACAGTCAGGTGTGCCCCGAAGCACTCGCCCGGCAGCGGACGAACGGGGACGCCCACGCAGCAACAAGACAGGAAGGAAACGCGACGCGTGCACCCGGAGCGAAAGACAAGCGCTCCTGCGTGCCGAACGTGCCGACGTGCCCTGTTGAAGTACGCGCGATCTACGCGCCTGGTTCCGGCTCCAGAGTAAAGAACCGGCCCGTGAACGCAAATATCGGTACCAGCCTCGGGTTCACCCTCGCCACGGTGAAACGAGCCACAACGTCGACACGCTCGCCAGGCGCGACGCGGCCAACGCCGCGCCCGGCGACGATTGCACAGGACCGCCGCGCAGGAGCCCAAGACCATGAATCGGCCCGCGCTTTGCCCGACCGTACGCTCGCGCGTAGCGGCCACCGTCGCGCTGTGTCGCCGGTGGCACGTCGCCTGCTGTATCGCCGCGTGCGGTTTCGCGCTGCACGCGAGCGCCGCCGAACTCCGCCTCAACGGGCTGTACCAACGCGCCGACGGTGCGATCACCGTGCGCCTGAACGGCGTCGGCATCGACCCGTATTTCGCGGCGAAGGCACTGCTTGCCGCGTCCGACGCGCAACTCGACGCCCGTCAGGCCGCACTCGCGTGGATCGCATGGCTGCTGCCGCGCCAGCGCACGGATGGCAGCTTCGATCGCTACTGCGTGAAGAACGGCCGCTACCGCGCATGTGCCGACGCGGAAACCGACGACGCGATGATGGCGACCTGGATCGAATTGCTTGCCCGCTTCGCGCCGCCCGACGGCTTGCCCGCCGCATGGGAGCTCAGCCTGAACCGCGCCGGCGTGCATCTGGACACGCTGCTCGACAAGCCCTCCGGCGTCTATCAGATCTCGTCATCGCTGCATGTCGCATTGCTGATGGACAACGTCGAAGTACACAGCGCATTCCAGGCCCTCGCGGCGTACTACGTCCGGCGCGCCGACTACACGCATGCGGGGCCGTGGAGCCAGCGTGCCGACCGGCTGGCATCCGCGATCCTGAAGGTGTTCTGGCGCGGCACCGAATCCGGCTTTCGCGCCAGCACGCAGCAGGTCAGCGATACGAGCTTTTATCCCGCGAAGATCGCGCAGATCCTCCCGCTCCTGTCCGGTATTCAGGTTCCCGAACAATCCGGCGAGACGATCTACGCGCAGTGGATGCGGAAGTACGGCAAGAGCTGGCCGCAACTCGCCGACACCGACTATCCGTGGAGCCTGATCGCGCTGGTCGCGCTCAAGATGAACGATTGGGGCACGGTTGCCTGCTGGAAGGCCCGGTCGGGTCCATACCGGCACGGCGCGCACTGGAACGTACTGGAGGAGTCGCTTTATCTGGCATTCGAAAGCCGGATGGCCGACCCCGTCATACCCGCTCGATGCGGATTCACGACGGCGGCGGCAACGGCGACCGCATCGCGCTGACGCAATGGTGCGCGCGGTCCATGATGACTAACAGGGAGGTGACGTGTCATGTGTGGCATCGTCGGCGCGGTCGCGCAACGGGACATCGTCCCGATTCTGATTGAAGGTTTGCGTCGCCTCGAGTATCGCGGCTACGATTCATGCGGCGTGGCGACGGTCGTCGACGGCCAGGCGCGTCGCGAACGCAGCGTGTCGCGCGTCGCCGATCTCGACGCGCACGTGCGCACCGCCGGCCTGACCGGCAGCACCGGCATCGCGCACACGCGCTGGGCGACGCACGGCGCGCCGGCAACCTGCAACGCGCATCCGATCTTCTCGCGCGATGAAATCGCGCTCGTTCACAACGGCATCATTGAAAACCACGAAACGTTGCGCAAGCAACTTTCCGATGCGCACTACGAATTCGATGGCCAGACCGACACCGAGGTCGTCGCGCACCTGATCCACAGCAAGTACCGCGGCGACCTGCTCGCCGCCGTGCGCGCAGCGACTTCACAGCTTCACGGCGCCTATGCGATCGCCGTGTTCAGCAAGCACGAGCCACAACGGCTGATTGGTGCGAAGGTCGGCTCACCGCTCGTCGTCGGCGTGAAGGACGGCGAATGCTTTCTCGCCTCCGACGCACTCGCGCTCGCGGGCATCACCGATCGCTTCATCTTTCTCGAGGAAGGCGACATCGTCGAGTTGACGCCGGGCGGCGTGCGCGTACTCGATCGCGGCGGCGCACCGGTCGAGCGCGCGATACAAACCATTTCCTCCGCGCAGGCCGCGGTCGAACTCGGGCCGTACCGGCATTTCATGCAGAAGGAGATCTTCGAGCAACCGGAGGCCGTGGCCGCGACCATCCCGGATGCGGGGCTGTTCGATCCGGCCGTATTCGGCCCCGACGCCGCGCGGGCGTTCGAGCAGATCGACAACGTGCTGATTCTCGCGTGCGGTACGAGTCACTACTCCGGCCTGACCGCGCGGCGCTGGCTCGAAACGATCGCGCGCGTGCCCGCGCAGGTCGAGATCGCGAGCGAATACCGTTACAGCGACGCGCTCGCGATGCCGAATACGCTGGTGGTGAGCGTGTCGCAATCCGGCGAGACCGCCGACACGCTCGCCGCGCTCAAGTACGCGCAGGCGCTCGGCCATATCGACACCTTGGCGATCTGCAACGTGCCGACCAGCGCGATGATGCGGCAGACCGGCCTGCGCTTCCTGACCCGCGCCGGCCCGGAAATCGGCGTCGCGTCGACCAAGGCGTTCACGACGCAGCTCGTCGCGCTGTTCATTCTCGCCGTCACGCTCGGGCGGCTGCGCGGCTATGTCGACGATGCGCAGCTTGCGCGCTATACGATGCAGTTGCGGCGGCTGCCCGGCGCGCTCGAAGACGTGCTCGGGCTCGAGCCGCAGATCGAGCGCTGGGCGGCGGAGTTCTCGCAGCACGAGAATGCGCTGTTTCTCGGGCGCGGGCTGCACTACCCGATCGCGCTGGAAGGTGCGCTGAAGCTGAAGGAGATTTCGTATATCCACGCGGAGGCGTATCCCGCGGGTGAGCTGAAGCATGGGCCGCTCGCGCTCGTGACGCACACGATGCCCGTCGCGACGATCGCGCCCAACGATGCGCTGCTCGAGAAGCTGAAGTCGAACATGCAGGAAGTGCGCGCGCGCGGCGGGCAGCTTTACGTGTTCGCCGACGCCGATACGCGGATCGACAACAGCGAAGGCGTGTCGGTGCTGCGGATGCCGGATTACTACGGGCTGTTGTCGCCGATCCTGCATGTGGTGCCGTTGCAGTTGCTCGCGTATCACGCGGCATGTTTGCGCGGCGCGGATATCGACAAGCCGAGGAATCTGGCGAAATCGGTGACGGTTGAGTGACGGGGTTGGGTGACCCGGGGCGGACTGGTGAAGGTCTTTGAGGGATGTAGCTGGCCCGCCCTACACGATTCGAACGTGTGACCTACGGCTTAGAAGGCCGTTGCTCTATCCAACTGAGCTAAGGGCGGTCGGGGAGAAAAGACACGGCTGGCGCGGACCGCATTTGACACAAGGCATCGAGCAACGACAAAGCCACCCAACTCGAAACCCCGAAACAAAACGGGCCCGGCATGAAGCCGAGCCCGAAATTATACCCGATCATCGCGCCACATCACGCGAGCCGGCCAACCCAGCGTCAAACCGGCTGCGGATGCAGCATGAACCAGCCGAGGCAGAACACGCCGGCGATCACGCAATACACGCCGAACGAAGCCAGCCGGCCACGCCCTTCGAAGTAGCGCATCAGGAACCGCACGCTCAGGTACGCGGCGATCGCCGTCAGCACACCGCCGAGCAGCGCATCGGCGAGCTGGTCGCGCGCATGGAACAGCTTCGGCAACTCGAGCACACCCGCCGCGAAGATGATCGGCGTACCGAGCAGGAACGAGAATTCCGCGGCCTTCTCCGCCGTCAGCCCTGCTGCATTGCCGGCGATCATCGTCAGACCGCTGCGCGAGAAACCCGGAATCAGCGCGCCGATCTGCGCGAGACCCACGAAGAACGCCTGCTTGAACGTCATTTTCTCGGGCGCCTGATGTGCGCGGCTACGCTGGATGCGATCGCCAAGCCACAGCAGCACGCCGTTCACGATCAGCGCGATCGCGACGATCCGCAGGTCGTGGAACACGCGTTCGATGCGCTTCTCGAGGAGCAGCCCGACGATGCCGGTCGGGATCGTCCCGATGATGAGCGCCCACATCAGGTGCCCGTCATCGTTCTTGCGGCCGCCGAGCTGCGCGAAGAAGCCGCCGATCAGCGCGACCCAGCGTGCGCGGAAATACCACAGCAGCGCCAGCGCGGTGCCGAGGTGCAGCGCGACGAGGAACGGCAGCAGTTGCGGTGCGTGCTTGTCGATGTGCATGCCGAACAGCGCCGGCACGAGCAGCGTATGGCCAAGGCTGCTGACGGGGAAGAGTTCGGTGACGCCCTGCAGGACGCTCAGGAATACCAGAAACCAGAGACTCACGCGTCGGTCCTTTTATGAAGATTGAGCGGGAAGAAAAGCGGACGACGCGATGCGCGTCCGAAAAAACGCGCCCCGATTATGCCGAGCCAGGATTACTGCGCCAAGGCATTTGGCTGGATATTGCGGCAATGCACACAAACGCTTGCAATTTGTAAGCAGTCAGAAAGCAAAAAGCCCGCCATTTGCATGGCGGGCCTTTCGACTTCGGCAGGAATTGCCGTCAGCGGCCGAGCTGATAGAAAAATAATACCGTGCTGCCTGTGAACATGCCGAACAGTGCGATACCCATTGCCATTGCCAGATCCATGGCCCCCTCCACGAAGTGTCATGACCCGGCAACCTCACCGGTTTAAAGGCATTATCCCGACCGTTGACAGTCTTAAAAACTCGCGATTTCCCGAGAAGGGTTTTCCCCGAGCCGCCACGGCCCGATAATGGAGCGCGCCGTTCCCGTCCAACCGCCCAACCCGATTCGCCATGCCGACCTTCCAGCAACACGAGATTCACGAACTTCACGCCGGCCCGTCGCTCGTCCGGGTCGCTCCGCAATTCGGCGGCCGCCTGCTGTCATGGGATGTCGACGGCGAACCGGTGATCTTCTGGCCGGAAACAGCCGACTGGAGCAACCTCGCGCGCGTGCGCGGCGGCAACCCGCTGCTGTTCCCGTTCCTCGGCCGTCACCGCGTCGACGGCGAACTCGGCCGCTGGCGCGATGCCGCCGGCGTGGTGCGCGACCTGCCGATGCACGGCTTCGCGCGCGACCTGCCGTTCGCCGCGCAACCGTCGGCCGATGGCGCCGCGCTGTCGATGACGCTCGACGCGACCGACGCGCTGCGCGCGAGCTACCCGTTCGATTTCCGGTTCGAAACGACCTACCGGCTGGCCGACTCGCACACGCTCGAAGTCGCGCTGACGACGACCAATCGCAGCGACACGCCGCTGCCCTACTACGCCGGCCACCATTTCTATTTCGCGCTGCCGCACGGCGAGCGCGCCGAAACCACGCTCGAACTGCCGCCGACGCATCGTTGCGCGCAGCAGGCGGACGGTTCGATCAGTACGCCCGAACCGGGCGAAGCCCGTTATCGCCTCGACAACCCGGACATCCTCGACCGCTTCCACTGCCTCGACGGCGTGCCGGCCACGCCGGTGCGCATCGTGATGCCGGGCCGCCGCCGCACGATCGAGATCGCGCTCGACGTGCCGGGCTCGATCCCGTGGTACGCGGTGACGACCTGGACCGAAAAGCCGGATTCGGACTTCTATTGCGTCGAGCCGTGGCTCGGCCTGCCGGATGCGATCCACAACGGCCTCGGGCTGCGCATGCTCGCGCCGGGCGCGACGGAAACCGCCACCCTGCGGATTCGCGTCCTCCCGCTCGCCGGCTGATTACGTAGGCCAAGACACCGTCAATCCGCGCGCCGAACCGGCGCGCCGCAGCCCCGGCAACGACCCAAACTGCGGTGCGCGGGTCGAACCCGTTAAAATCGGACGTTTTGTGTTGCCTGCCGCGTCACGAGCGGCAGGGTTTTGCGAGGTTCAATGTTCGGAACAACAACGAAGCGACTCTTCGCAGCCGCCTGCGCCGCCCTGCTCGTCGCGTGCGGCTCCGCGCCTGTCGGCCCCGGGTTCTATCGCGTCGAGCGCGGCGATACGCTCTACAAGATCGCGCGCGACAACCGCACGTCGGTGTCGAACGTCGTGCGCTGGAACCAGATGACGAACCCCGATGCGATCGAAGTCGGCCAGGTGCTGCGCGTCGCGCCGCCGCCCGGCACGACCACCGCATCGACGCCGTCGACCACCGGCACCGGCAGTGCCGGCCGGGCCCGCCCCGCGCCTTCCGCACCGGTCGAATCGGCCGTCAAGCCGGCCACGAGCATCGCGCTGATCTGGCCGGCAGCCGGCAACGTGGTCCGCACGTTCGACGGCTCGAAATCGAAGGGCATCGACATCGCGAACTCGCCGGGCACGCCGGTGGTCGCGGCTGCGCCGGGTGTGGTGGTCTACGCGGGTAACGGGCTGCGCGGCTACGGCAACCTGATCATCCTCAAGCACAACGCCGACTACCTGACCGCCTACGCGCACAACCGCGCGCTGCTGGTGAAGGAAGGCCAGTCGGTCACGCAGGGGCAGTCGATCGCCGAGATGGGCAACAGCGACAGCGATCGCGTCGCGCTGCATTTCGAGCTGCGCTACGGCGGCCGATCGATCGACCCGTCACGCTACCTGCCGGCACGTTGAGCGCCCGATGGACGATACGCGATGCCGGCGCGCATCGCGTGCCGTCGCGGCGAAACTCGGGAAAGGTGATGTCAGCGCTTGCGCAGACGTCCGGTGAACCGGCCGGACAACGGATCGACGTGACGGGCAAACGCTACCAGTACGCCGATTCCGATCAGGCTGAACCCCGCAGCTATCAGAAGCAAATCCATGGTCACACACTGATTTTTTCGTGATCTTATGCGTCATTGTGGAATCGTGCACTGAGCCGAGGCCATTGGACGAGTACGAAGATTCCCTACCCTCAGACGCCATTGTGGATTCGTCTGCGTGAAATCCTGATGTAATCCGCTCGCGCGACACCCCGTTCGCCCCAGGAGACACCTCGATGCTGCCCGCCGCCGACCGCTACGACGACCTGCTCTCCCGCTTCGCGTGGGGCGTTCCGGCGCGCTACAACATTGGCGTGGACGTCTGCGACAAATGGGCCGACGGCAGCGGACGCCTCGCGCTGATCCACGAAACGGCGCAAGGCGACGTCTTTCGCATCACGTTCGACGACTTGAAGAATGCCTCTAACCGGCTCGCGAACAGTTTTGTGCGCGCAGGCCTGAAGCGCGGCGACCGTATCGGCATCTTTCTCGCGCAGGGTCCCGAAACGGCCATCGCGCACCTCGCCGCGTACAAGCTCGGCGCGATCGCGGTGCCGCTCTTCACGTTGTTCGGCGTCGATGCGCTCGAATACCGGCTCGCGAACAGCGAGGCGGCCGCACTCGTCACCGACGCGGCCGGCTACGCGAAAATCGCGCCGCTGCGCGCCCAGCTGCCGGCATTGCATACCGTCTACTGCATCGGCGACGATGCGCCCGATCAGCCGGGCGTGCTGCACTACGACGCAGCGCTCGCCGCCGAAACGCCCGATTTCGTGCCGGCCGATACGGCCGCCGACGATCCGGCGGTCATCATCTATACGTCCGGCACGACGGGCAAACCAAAAGGCGCGCTGCACGCGCATCGCGTGCTGCTGGGCCACCTGCCGGGCGTCGAGATGTCGCAGCAGTGCTTCCCGCGCGACGCGCGCCTGTTCTGGACGCCCGCCGACTGGGCATGGATCGGCGGCCTCCTCGACGTGCTGTTGCCGTCATGGCATCACGGCGTGCCCGTGCTTGCGCGCCGCTTCGAGAAATTCGACGGCGATGCGGCATTCGCGCTGATGGCACGGCACGGCGTCACCCATGCGTTCCTGCCGCCCACCGCGCTGAAGCTGATGCGCACCGTCGCGGCACCGCGCGAACGCTACGCGCTGTCGCTGAAATCCGTCGCGAGCGGCGGGGAATCGCTCGGCACCGAGCTGACGGCCTGGGGTCGCGACGCGCTCGGTGTGACGATCAACGAGTTCTACGGGCAAACCGAGTGCAACATGGTGCTGTCGTCGTGCGCGGCGCTGTTCGATGCGCAGCCTGGCGCAATCGGCAAGGCGGTGCCCGGCCATGCGGTCGCGATCGTCGACGCGGACGGCATGCCGCTACCGCCCGGCGTCGAAGGGCGCATCGCGGTGCGCCGCCCCGATCCGGTGATGTTCCTCGAATACTGGCGCAACGCCGACGCGACGCGCGACAAGTTCGCCGGCGACTACCTGCTCACCGGCGACACGGGCACGATCGACGCCGACGGCTTCGTGCGCTTCGTCGGCCGCGACGATGACGTGATCACGAGCGCCGGCTACCGGATCGGCCCGGGCCCGATCGAGGACTGCCTGCTCACGCATCCGGCGGTGCGGATGGCAGCCGTCGTCGGCGTGCCCGATGCAACGCGCACCGAGATCGTCAAGGCGTTCGTGGTGCTGAATCCCGGCCACACCGGCGACGAAGCGCTCGTGCAGGCGCTGCAGGCACACGTGCGCACACGCCTCGCCGCGCACGAGTATCCGCGCGCGATCGCGTTCGTCGACAGCCTGCCGATGACCGCGACCGGCAAGATCGTGCGCCGCGCGCTGCGCGACGCGTAGGCCGGCCGCCACCCGCGCCGCCCGCCGGTCCGGATGGTTTATAGTGGCGCCACTACGCAGTCTTTCCAAGAAAACGATGTCCTCTGATCACCACTCCGACGCGGGCGCGTCGCACAGCCCGCTCTACGCCAAACTCCTCGGCGAAACCGCCAAGATCGACTGGTGCGATCTCGAACGCTTCTTCGCGCAGGGCAAGCTGCTGTCCGTTGCACGCGACCTCGATCTCGTCAGCGTCGCGGAAGCCGTTGCCGACGACGATGCCGAGCAGGTCACGCGCTGGCTGTCGGCAGGCCTCGTCGCACGCATGCCGGCCGAAACCGCCGCCGATTACGCAGCGCGCAACCCGGAGCTGTGGGCGGTCGTCGTATCGCCGTGGGTCTGCGTGCAGGAACGCGCCTGACGCGTCCGCCATGTCCGAATCCGCGTTACCGCACGGGGCCGGCTCGGCCCCCGTCACGCATCGGCGTGTCCTCGCGCTCGCGTTCCCGATCGTCCTCGCGAACCTGACCCAGCCGATCCTCGGTGCCGTCGACACGGCCGTCGCCGGCCACCTCGACGGTACGCAGTACCTCGGCGGCGTCGCGCTCGGCGGGCTGTTCTTCAATTTCGTGTTCTGGGGGTTCGGTTTCCTGCGGATGGGGACGACCGGCCTCGTCGCGCAGGCGCATGGCGCCGGCGACGCCGCCGGGATCCGCCTGAACCTGCTGCGCGCGTTGATCGTCGCGTTCGCACTTGGCGCCGCGGTGCTGGCGCTGCAGGTGCCGCTGCTGTCCGTTGCGCTGTCCGCGCTCGGCGGCAGCGATGCCGTCCGCACGACGGCGCTTGCCTACAGTCATGCGCGCATCTGGAGCGCACCGTTCGCGCTCGCGAACTACGTCGTGCTCGGCTACCTGCTCGGCATGCAGCGCGTGCGGCTCGCGCTCGTCGCGCAAGTGTTCATCAATGCGGTGAACATCGGCGCCGTGCTGCTCTACGTGTATGGCTTCGGCTGGGGCATTGCCGGCATCGGCGCCGCGACGGCCACCGCAGACGCATGCGGTTTCGCGCTCGGCGCATGGATGCTGTGGCGACTGCGGCCGCGCGGCCTTGCGCCGATCGCGGTACGTGCGCTCGCCGATCGCGTCGCGCTCAAGCGGCTGATCGTGCTCAATCGCGACATCTTCCTGCGCACGCTGTGCCTGCTCGGCGCATTCGGCTGGTTCGCGCACCTTGGTGCGAAACAGGGCGATGCGACGCTCGCGGCAAACGCGCTGCTGCTGAATTTCCAGACGTTCATGGCGTACGGCCTCGACGGCTTCGCGCATGCGGCCGAGGCGCTCGTCGGCGCGGCCGCCGGTGCGCGCGACCGCAGCGCGTTCCGGCAGGCCGTGCGCGTCACGCTGTTCTGGTCGGCGCTCGGCGCGCTGCTGTTCGCGCTCGTGTACTGGGCCGCCGGCGGCTGGATCGTCGCGCGCCTGACCGACCAGGCCGAGATCCGCGAAGTGGCGCTGCGCTACCTGCCGTGGGCCGCGATCTCGCCGATCGTGTCGGTCTGGGGCTTCCTGCTCGACGGCGTGTTCATCGGCGCCACGCAGACGCAATCGCTGATGCGTGCGATGGTCGCGTCGTTCTCGATCTTCGTCGTGGCCACGCTCGCCGCCGTCGGCACGTTCGGCAATCACGGCCTCTGGTTCGCGCTGCTGCTGTTCATGGCCGCACGCGGTGCGACGCTGGCACGCTACCTGCCGGCGCTGTTGCGGCACATCGGCACCGACGCGCCCGCGGCCCGCGCCTGACGGCGGGTCGACCCGGCCGTTATTGCGTGGGTTTCGGCGGCGGCGCGTCGAGCATCGACGGCGGCGTCATGTCGGTCGGCACGCCGTGATAGTCGGCCGGATCTTCCGGCGGATGGCCGCGACGGGCCTGATGCGGATCGCTGGTACAGGCGGCGAGGAAAGATGCGGCCAGCACGGCCAGCATGAAACGGGTCATCGGGTATGGCTCCGGAAATCGGCGCGCCCATCGCACGCCGGGACCGCGCCGAGTCTAGCGGAAATCCTGCTTCGGAGTCGCGCTGCGCATGTCCTACTATGTACGCATGGCGCTGTGCCGTGGAAAGGAGGCTGCCATGTCGTCTGAAGAAATTGCCGGCCTGATCGGCCTGTTCGTCGGTCTGATGGTGCTCGTCGCCCTGTCGTTCTTCGAGTCGCGCGAATACAAGCGCAGCCATGAAGGCGAAGGGATGATCCATCACTGGATGGCCGAACACCACCTGCTCGACTGGCGGCGCAAGCACTAGGCGCGCCGCTGCCGTCCGGCCCTTCCCGGGGCCGCTCCCGAACGTGCCGTCCCGCGGCACGCTGGTGATCGCATATCGCCGAAATTAACAGGGTCCGACTCACACACATCGACCAGATGGACGAACGCCGCCGCGCGGCTCGTGCCACGCGGCGGCGTTCGCTTGCGCGCACCCGGACGGGTGCACCGCGATTCAGACGGCTCAGCCCAGGAAGTGGCGGGCGTAGCGCGCGTTGATGTCGGACAGGCGGAACAGCGTCAGGAAATCCGCGCAGTTGAAGTCGGGATCCCAGGCCGGCGCACCGCAGATCTTCGCGCCGAGACGCAGGTAACCCTTGATCAGCGGCGGCGGCGCCACGACGGTGCCCGTCTGCAGTTCGTCGACCGGCAGGGCCGTGTGCGGGAACGCGCGATATTCGGGCGCCGTCAGCGAGCCTGCCGACAGCGACTGGTACAGGTTCGCCGCATAGTGGCCGCCGTCGGCCATCGACACGCTCGCGCAGCCGAGCATCGTCTCGTAGCCGTTCTGCATCATGTACGCGCCAAGGCCGCCCCACAGCGCCATGATGACGGCGCCGCTGCGGTAGTCGCTGTGCACGCACGAGCGACCGACCTCGACCATCTTGCCGCGCAGGTGCGTGAGGCGTGACAGGTCGAATTCGCCTTCGGCATACAGGCGGCCGACACGCGCCGCCTGGTGCGGCGGCAGCACGCGATACGTGCCGACGACCTTCAGGGTGTCGAGATCGCGAACCAGCAGGTGGTCGCAGTACGCATCGAACGGATCGACGTCGAGACCGGAGGGGCCGCTGACCTGCGCGCCCATCTCTTCGGCGAACACGCTGTAACGCAGGCGCTGGGCTTCGCGCAATTCGTCTTCCGTACGCGCCCACGCGGCGCGCAGGCGATACTCCGATGTGACGGTTTCAGCAGCGCGCGGCAGGTGGCGCCGCGACGTGTCGAGGGGCAGCGAGGCAAAAGGGAGCGTAGGCGTCGGCAGTTCTCGCATTAGGCTTTCCTGGTCGTAAGGAATAGGACGACATGCCCGCCAATGTAGTAATCGGCCGTGACCGTTATGTGGCACGACCGTGTCCTTTCAATGACGTGTCGCCGAATTGACTTTAGCAGAAAGCTTGCGAAACCGTATGATGAATCCCTTCAAAGCCCTTCAGGCGGGCCTCACAGCAGATCGGGCGTCAATACCGCGCGCAGCACGGCCTGACGGCTGCCGTCACGCGTGCGGCTCGCGAGCCACACGATTCCGCCCTTCTTGACGCTCCAGCTGTCGTCGCCGCCGGCGATCAGTTGCGCGGCAACGCTGCCGAGCGTCGGCTGGTGCCCGACGATCACGACCGTCGGCGCGATGCCTTCCGGCCAGCCGGCCGCCGCCAGCACGTCGTCGACGCTGCCGCCCGGTGCGAGCGCATCGACTGTCCGGTACTGGTCGGTCAGCGCTTCGACGGTCTGCACGGTGCGGGCCGCCGGGCTCGCGAGGATCACCGCGTTCGTCTCGAGCCGCCCGCGCAGCCATTTGGCCATCGCCTGCGCGTCCTTGCGGCCCCGGACGGTCAACTGGCGGGCGAGATCGCTCGACGCGTAGTCTTCGGCTTCGGCATGGCGCCACAGGATCAGGTTCATCATGATGTTCTCCTTGCTTCGGCGAGCGGCCCCGCGCCCATGCGTCTGGGCCCGCCGATTACCGGGCGAATTGTCGCAAATCGGGACGGCTCGCCGCCGCGGCATTTACCCGCATATAGGGATTGACCGGATCGAACGTTCAACGATACAATCTTTGGCTCGTCGGAGCGTAGCGCAGCCTGGTAGCGCATCTGATTTGGGATCAGAGGGTCGTAGGTTCGAATCCTATCGCTCCGACCAAAGGAATCAAGGGGTTACGGTTAAACACCGTAGCCCCTTTTCCGTTTCTGGGCCCTTTTGAGCGTCAGTCGGGATTCCCGGTTCGCAGCGCCTCAGTTCATTGTAGGGATCAATTTGGGCGTCGACGCGACAACGATCGACGCACCACGGCGGCCATTGTTCGATGGTCAGCGCAGCGCAAATGGCCGACGGCCTTTCACTTTCAATGCAGGAAAACCGCCTGGAAATGATCGAGCGCCCGCCTCGCCGGCTCATCGGGTCGCCGACGGCATACGAGCCAACGCGCCATCCGCAGCCCGCATACGGCACTTGCCGGAACACGCGATAATGCGCGTGGACAACCCGCCACCGCGCATGAAAAACAACATTCTCAAGACCGCACTCTGCGCATCGCTGCTCGCGTTCGCGACTGCCGGCACCGCGTCGGCCAAAGCACTCGACGACGCGCTCGACTGCCACTCGACCGGCCACAAGTTCGTCGCACCGCTGCTCGCCGCCGGCGACATCCAGTCGGAGCCGATGCACGTCGAATCCAACTCGGTCAACGCCTTCCGCACGAGCCGCTCGCTGACGGCGTACGGATTCGGCGTGTATGTCGTACTCGGATACCAGGCGAACGACCCGATCTTCCGCGCGGGCGACGGCACGCCGATCGGCGACTGGGCCTATGGCGTCGTGGTGCGCGGGACGAAAAGCGCGGTGGAGGAAGCCGTGCGCAAGGCCGGCAGCGACGCGACCGTCAAGCAGGCGTTTCCATTCCTGACCGCGATCGTCTGCTCGTCGGACTGAGCGGCCGTCAGGACGATCATGCGGCCATCCTGAGGGAGTGCCAAGCCTTCCGCTGCCCGGCCCCTCCCAGCCCCGCTATCGACCTCGCGTCGACCCGTTACGCGCCGGTGTACACCACGCGATACGGGATACCGACCTTCTCCCACTCGGCCGCCTCCTGGCTGAGGCTGTAGTCGGTCAGCGGATTCTGCTCGACCCATGCGCTCGGCAGGCGCACTTCATACCCGCCCTTCTTCATCTGCGAAACGGAAATGTCCGGCAGCCCGGCATCGGTCCGGCGCCGGCACAGCAGCGCCGCGAGCCGCAGGCAGAACAGCAGCGGCCACTCGACCTCGCGCGCCTGCGACAGCTTGCCGAGCTTGCCCGCGTGACCGAGCACCAGCGCGGCGAGACGCGCCTGGTCGGTGCGCGAAAAACCCGGCATGTCCGCGTTGCTCGCGATATAGGCCGAGTGCTTGTGATACGCGCTGTGCGAGATCGACAAACCGATCTCGTGCAACGCGGCCGCCCAGCCAAGGAACATCCGCCCTTCCTCGCGCGCTTCTTCATCGGCTTCTTCGAGCTCGTCGAAGAAACGCCCCGCCAGCGCGCCGATCCGCTCGGCCTGCGCGCGATCGACACCGTAGCGGCGCGTGAAGCCCTCGACGGTCACCGCGCGCATGTCCTCGTGCTGCGTCCGGCCGAGCAGGTCGTACAGCACACCGAGACGCAGCGCGCCGTCGGTCGTATCGACGTAGTCGACACCGAGTTCCTCGAACACCGCGAGCATGATTGCGAGGCCGCCCGCGAGCACCGGCACGCGATCGGGCTTCAGCGCGATCAGCTTCAGCCGGTTGACGTTCTCCGACTTGATCAGCGCCCGCTTCAGCCGTTCGAGGCCGCCGCGCGAAATGCCGTGCGTGATGCCCGGATCGTTGAAACCGTTCGCCTCGACGAGTTCCGCGAGTGCACGCGCGGTGCCCGACGAGCCGATCGCCTGGTCCCAGCCCGCCTTCTTGTACTCGCTTGAAATGATCTGGATCTCGCGCTTGGCCGCGAGTTCGGCCTGCCGCATCGTGTATTCGTCGACGTTGCCGGCCGGGAAGAACGTGCGGCTGTGGCTCACGCAGCCGATATAGAGGCTCTCCATCACGATCGGCGTGTAGTGCGAGCCGATGATGAATTCGGTGGAGCCGCCGCCGATGTCGACGACGAGCCGCTTGCCGGCGCTTGCCGGCACCGAGTGCGCGGCACCCGCGTAGATCAGCCGCGCTTCTTCGCGGCCCGCAATCACTTCGATCGGGAAACCGAGTGCCGCTTCGGCCTCACCGAGAAATTCGCCCGCATTCTTCGCGACGCGCAGCGTGTTGGTCGCCACCGCGCGCACATGATCGGGATGGAAATCGCGCAGGCGCTCGCCGAACCGCTTGAGCGCCTCCCAGCCACGCTCCTGCGACGCGCGATCGAGCATCTTGTCGCTCGACAGGCCTGCGGCCAGCCGGACCGGCTCGCGCAGCGCGTCGACGGGATAGATCTGGCTGCCTGCCGGCGTTTCCTCGACACGACCGACGATCAGCCGGAAGCTGTTCGAGCCGAGATCCACGGCAGCCAGCAAGTGGGGGGTTGTAACCATCAGAAGGGGGCTCCGTGCGCGTTCTCCCACGGCAGCCTATGCGGCAACCCTGGGCGATCAATCAAAGGCGACATTTTAAGCGTGGAACGCTTGCCATTGCCACGCTTCACGGGCATGCACTCTGCTCGTTTGCATATCGTCGAAACATTTATGAGACGAAATGGTTACAGCGTAGAATTTCCCGATATAAATACATTATTGTCATCAGCACGTCATCGTACCGTGAGAGTTTCCGAGCGTCCTTTCGAATCATCGCCTGAATCACCCCCTACTCTGCCGATGTCCGTCCGTTATCCGCTTCTCAATCGTGAACTCGGCATCCTCGGTTTCAACGAGCGCGTGCTGGCCCAGGCAGCCGATCCGCAAGTCCCGTTGCTCGAGCGCCTCCGCTTCATCTGCATCACCAGCAGCAACCTCGACGAATTCTTCGAAGTCCGGATGGCCGGGCTGCAGGAGCAGATCCGCGACAACCCCGGCGCACTGACGCCCGACGGCATGTCGTTACAACATGCTTACGACCTCGTCGTCGAACGCGCGCAACGGCTCGTCCATCGACAGTACACGATGCTGCACGAAACCGTGCTGCCCGCGCTCGAACAGGAAGGCATCTACTTCCATGCGAGCGACACGTGGAACGACGAGCAGCTCGAATGGGCGCGACACTACTTCCTCGACGAGCTGTTGCCCGTACTGACGCCGATCGGCCTCGATCCCGCCCACCCGTTCCCGCGCGTGCTGAACAAGAGCCTGAACTTCGTCGTCGAGCTCGAAGGCCGCGACGCATTCGGCCGCCAGGCCGTGATGGGTATCGTGCAGGCGCCGCGCGCGCTGCCGCGCGTCGTGCGCATGCCGCACGCGCTGTCGGGCTTCGAGCACGGCTTCGTGCTGTTGAGTTCGTTCATGCAGTACTTCGTCGGTGAACTCTTCCCGCAACTGACCGTGAAGAGTTGCAACCAGTTCCGCATCACGCGCAACAGCGAGCTGTTCGTCGACGAAGACGAAATCACGAACCTGCGCGTCGCGCTGCAGGGCGAACTGCCCGCGCGCCACCTCGGCAACGCGGTGCGCCTCGAAGTGTCGGCCGACACGCCGCCGCACATCGTGCGGCGCCTGCTCGTGGAAAGCGAACTCAGCGAGAAGGACTGCTATCGCGTGGCGGGATCGGTGAATCTCGTGCGGCTGATGCAGATTCCCGATCTCGTCGATCGCCCCGACCTGAAATTCACGCCGTTCACCGCGTCGACCCCGTCCGCGATCACCAACGCGCCGACGATGTTCGACGCGATCGACAACGGCGACATCCTGCTGCACCACCCGTACGAGAGTTTCCAGCCGGTGCTCGAACTGCTGCAGCAGGCCGCGAGGGATCCGAGCGTCGTTGCGATCAAGCAGACGATCTACCGCACCGGCACCGATTCGCCGCTGATGGACGCGCTGATGGAAGCCGCGCGCAACGGCAAGGAAGTGACGGTCGTCGTCGAGCTGCTCGCGCGCTTCGACGAGGAAACCAACATCAACTGGGCGTCGCAGCTCGAAGCCGTCGGCGCGCATGTCGTGTACGGCGTGGTCGGCCACAAGTGCCACGCGAAGATGATGCTGATCGTGCGACGCGTCGTGCAGGCCGGCAAGGCGTCGCTGCGCCGCTACGTGCACCTCGGCACCGGCAACTACCACCCGCGTACGGCTCGCCTCTACACCGACTTCGGGCTGATGACGGCCGACCAGAAGATCTGCGAGGACGTCCATCACGTGTTCCAGCAACTGACCGGCATCGGCGGCGAGCTCACGCTGCACGAGCTGTGGCAGTCGCCGTTCACGCTGCATCCGCGCATCATCGACGCGATCCGCGTCGAGATCGACAATGCACGCGCCGGCAAGCGCGCACGCGTCGTCGCAAAGATGAACGCGCTGCTGGAGCCGACGGTGATCGCCGCGCTGTACGAAGCGTCGCAGGCCGGCGTCAAGGTCGACCTGATCGTGCGCGGCGTCTGCGCGCTGAAACCCGGCGTGCCGGGGCTGTCGGAAAACATCACCGTGCGCTCGATCGTCGGCCGCTTCCTCGAGCACCACCGGATCTACTATTTCCACGCGAACGGCGCCGAGGACGTCTATCTGTCGAGCGCCGACTGGATGGACCGCAACCTGTTCCGCCGCGTCGAAGTCGCGTTCCCGATCCGCGATCGCAAGCTCAAGCGGCGCGTGATCGCCGAAGGCCTGTCGGTGTGCCTCGGCGACAACCAGTCGGCATGGCAGATGCACAGCGACGGCCACTACCGTCGCCGTCGCGCCGGCAAGACGATCCGCAACGCGCAACTCGGGTTGCTCGCGAAGTTCTGTTCCTGAACCGGCAACACGGCGCGAATCGCGCGCCGCGTCGCCAATAAAAAAAGCGCAGCCCGCGGGCTGCGCTTTTTTGTTGCGGATCCAACATGCCGCCGCTCGCCGAACGAGTGACGGATGCCGTTACGCGATCATGCCTCGTATGCGGCCGGCCGGATCGCGATGATGCGCGAGCCCGGGAAGCGCGCGGTGAACGTGCTGCCACGCCCTTCCTCGCTCTGCACGTACAGGTGCGCGTCATGCCGCTGCAGCACGTGCTTGACGATCGCAAGGCCGAGCCCCGTGCCACCCGTGTCGCGCGAACGACTGCGGTCGACACGGTAGAAGCGTTCGGTCAACCGCGGCAAGTCTGCGGCCGGAATACCGAAGCCGCTGTCCGTGACGGAAAACACGCCTTGCGCACCTTCGCGCCGCCACGTCACGACGATCTTGCCGCCTTCCGGCGTATAGCGGATCGCATTCGTGACGAGATTCGCGAACGCGCTGAACAGCTCCGTCTGCGCGCCGGTGACGCCGAGCGTCTCGTCGATCGTGAACGCGATGTCGTGATGCCCGTTCGACAGCGTCTGCGCGTCCTCCTTCAGATGGTCGAACACGGCGCGCATGTCGATCGCGCGATCGAGCGGCGGCTTGCTCTCGCCCTCCAGCTTCGCGAGCACCAGCAGGTCGGTCACGATGTGCCGCATCCGCGAGGCCTGCTGCTCCATCATCTCGAGATAGCGGGCACGGTCTTCCTCGTTCAGCGGCAGCTCGCGCATCGTCTCGAGAAACCCCGACAGCACGGTGAGCGGTGTCTTCAACTCGTGCGACACGTTCGCGACGAAGTCGCGCCGCATCGCGTCGGTCCGCTCGAGCTCGGTGATGTCCTGCGTGAGCAGCAGCTTGCGATTCTCGCCGTACGGAAACACCTGCACTTCCAGCACGTTCTGCCGTGAATCGCCCATGCCGCGCATCACGAGCGTCTCGTCGTAATGCTGCGCGTTCAGATAGCGGACGAACTCGGGATGGCGAACCAGGTTGGTGATGTGCTGGCGCAGGTCGCGCTTCGCGTCGAGGCCGAAGTGAACTTCGGCGATCGCATTGCACCACTCGATCTGGTCGTGGTCATCGAGCATCGCGACGCCGTTCGGCGACGCCTGGATCGCCTGGATGAAGCGCGAGTGCTGCTGCTCAACCTGACGCACCTGGGCATGCCACTGCTTCGCAAGCTTGTGCAGACGATAGTAGATCTCACCCCAGATGCCCGGCGCACTCGGCACCTCGCCATAGACCGGTGCATCGAGCAGCCGCCACAGACGTTGCGTATGAAAGGTGCTGAAAAAGCCCTGCGCGACCAGCATCACGGCCACGAACACGAGGCCCGCGGTCGGGCCGGCGAAGACGCCGACCAATACGCCGATCAGCACGAGCAGCACGAGCGACACCAGAAAGCGCGCCCAGATGATGTTCATGATTCAGCGCCCGAAAGAATGAACGGCATGCCGTGGCACACGGCATGCGTGGATACGTTACGCGTGCTTGGCGAGCCGGTAGCCGCTGCCGCGCACGGTCTCGATCATCGCATCGCAGCCGGCCGGTTTCAAGGCCGCGCGCAATCGTTTGATGTGCACGTCGACGGTGCGCTCCTCGACGAACACGTGGTCGCCCCACACCTGGTCGAGCAGTTGCGTGCGGCTGTGCACGCGCTCCGGATGCGTCATGAAGAAATGCAGCAGGCGGAACTCGGTCGGGCCGAGATCGAGCTTGATCTCGCTGCCTTCCGCATGCGCGGCGACGCGATGCGTGGCCGGGTCGAGGCGCAGCCCGTTGATCGCCACGACGTCCTCGGTCAGCTGCGGCGCGCGGCGGCGCAGCACGGCCTTGATCCGCGCCATCAGCTCCTTCGGCGAGAACGGCTTCGTCACGTAGTCGTCCGCGCCGATTTCGAGGCCGAGCACCTTGTCCTGCTCGTCGCCGCGGGCAGTCAGCATGATGATCGGGATGTGCTTGGTCCGTTCGTTGTTGCGCAGGTCGCGCGCAAACGCGATACCGGACTTGCCCGGCAGCATCCAGTCGAGCAGTACGAGATCGGGCAGCACGTCGCTGATCAGGTTTTGAGCCTGTTCGGCGTTGTACGCGCGGATCGGGCAGTGACCGGCGTGCTGGAGATTCACCGAGATCAGTTCGGAAATCGCGGGCTCATCTTCAACGACGAGAATGTTGCTGGGCATCGGCACCTCTATTCTTCCTGTACGGAGTCGATTAACTGTTGGCTTCGCGATCGAGCGTGTCGCGCGGCTGGTGCCGCACGTCGGTGCCCTTCACGATGTAGATGATGAATTCGGCGATGTTCTTCGCGTGGTCGCCGATCCGCTCGATCGCCTTCGCGATGAACAGATACTCGAGACCGACCGAGATCGTGCGCGGATCTTCCTGCATGTACGACACGAGCTTGCGCACGAACGCGCGGAATTCCAGGTCGATTTCCTTGTCGTCCTTGACGATCTGTGCGGCGGCCACCGTATCGAGACGCGCGAACGCGTCGAGTGCGCGGCGCAGGATCGTCACGGCCATTTCGCCCGACACCTTGATCTCGGCGATGTTGACCGTGCGCGCGGCCGGCTCGTCGACCAGGCGACGCACACGCTTCGCGATCTTCTCGGCCTCGTCGCCTGCGCGCTCGAGGTTCGTAATCGTTTTCGAAATCGACATCAAAAGGCGCAGGTCACGCGCAGCAGGCTGCCTCCGCGCGATGATGTTGCCGCACTCCTGGTCGATGTCGACTTCCATCGCGTTCAGGACTTCCTCGTTCGCGATCACCTTTTCGGCTGCATCGCGATCGAATTCGTTCAGCGCGTGCATCGCGCCGACGATCTGCGACTCGACGAGCCCGCCCATTTCCAGCACTTTCGACGACACGGCATTCAGGTCCGCGTCGAACTGGCTCGACAGATGTTTATCCGACATGGCTGTTGTTCTCCGTCATCAACCGAAGCGGCCGGTGATGTAGTCTTCCGTTTCCTTGCGTACCGGCTTGATGAAGATCTTTTCGGTCTCGCCGAATTCGATCAGCTCGCCCAGGTACATGTAGGCCGTGAAATCCGAGCAGCGTGCGGCCTGCTGCATGTTGTGCGTGACGATCACGACCGTGTAGTCGCTCTTCAGCTCCGCGATCAGCTCTTCGATGCGGCCCGTCGAGATCGGGTCGAGCGCCGAGCACGGTTCGTCGAGCAGCAGCACTTCCGGACGGATCGCGATGCCGCGCGCGATGCACAGACGCTGCTGCTGGCCGCCCGAGAGGCCATAGCCGCTCTGGTTCAGCTTGTCCTTCACTTCGTTCCACAGCGCGGCCTTCGTGAGCGCCCACTCGACGCGGTCGTCCATTTCCGAGCGCGTGAGCTTTTCGAACATCTTCACGCCAAACGCGATGTTGTCGTAGATCGACATCGGGAACGGGGTCGGCTTCTGGAACACCATGCCGATACGCGCGCGCAGCAGCGAGATGTCGCGCTTCGTCGTCAGCAGGTTCTCGCCGTCCATCATGATTTCGCCTTCGGCGCGCTGCTCCGGATAGAGCGCGAACATCTTGTTGAACGTGCGCAGCAGCGTCGACTTGCCACAGCCCGACGGGCCGATGAACGCTGTCACCTTCCCTTCGGGAATGCTCAGGTTGATGTTCTTCAACGCATGGAACTTGTTGTAGAAGAAGTTGAGGTTGTTGACCTCGATCTTCGCGTTCAGCGGCTCGAGCGGACGGCCGTGCGCCGCTTCTTGCGTGCCGGCCGGCGCTGCAGTGCGCTCGACAGGATTCAGGTGGCTTTCTGCCATATTCATCGGATTGCTCCGCCGTTACTTTTTCGAGAAGATCGAGCGCGCCAGGATGTTGAGTCCGAGCACCCCGAGCGTAATCAGGAACACGCCCGCCCACGCCAGCGACTGCCATTCCGCGAACGGGCTCATCGCGAACTTGTAGATCGTGACCGGCAGGTTCGCCATCGGCTGGCTCATGTCCCACGAGAAGAACTGGTTCGACAGCGCGGTGAACAGCAGCGGCGCCGTTTCGCCGGCGATACGCGCGATGGCGAGCAGCACGCCCGTCACGATGCCGCCGACCGATGCGCGCAGCGTGATCTTCAGCACCATGCGCCACTTCGGCGTGCCGAGCGCGAAGGCCGCTTCGCGCAGCGCGTTCGGCACGAGCTTCAGCATGTTCTCGGTCGTGCGGATCACGATCGGAATCTGCAGCAGGGCGAGCGCGATCACGCCGGCCCAGCCCGAGAAGCGCCCCGACTTCGCGACGACGATCGCGTACACGAACAGGCCGATGACGATCGACGGCGCGGACAGCAGGATGTCGTTGATGAAGCGGATCGTGCTGGCCAACAGGTTCTTCTGGCCGTATTCGGCGAGATAGACGCCCGCGAGGATGCCGATCGGCGTGCCGACCAGCGTGCCGAAACCGCACAGCAGCAAGCTGCCGACGATCGCGTTCGCGAGACCGCCGCCTTCCGTGTTCGGTGCCGGCGTCGATTCCGTGAACAGTTGCAGCGACAGGCCGCTCACGCCGAGATGCACCGTCGTGTAGAGAATCCACACGAGCCACAGCAGGCCGAAGGCCATCGCGCCGAGCGATGCGGCCAGCGCGATCGCGTTGATGGCCTTGCGCTTGCGCTGCAGGCGGTTGCGCATCGCGTCGAGCACGGCGCCGTCCGGACCCGGGAAATTCATGATGGGCTCGCTCATTTCTTGCCCTCTCCCTTCTCGAGACGAAGCAGCAGCAGTTTGGAGATGGACAGCACGATGAACGTGATCACGAACAGGATCAGGCCCAGCTCCATCAGCGCGGACGTATGCAGGCCCGGTTGCGCTTCAGCGAATTCGTTCGCGAGCGCCGACGTGATGCTGTTGCCCGGGGCGAACAGAGAAATGCTGTCGAGCAGGTTCGTATTGCCGATCACGAAGGTCACGGCCATCGTCTCGCCGAGCGCGCGGCCGAGGCCGAGCATCACGCCGCCGATCACGCCGGTCTTCGTATAGGGCAGCACGACCTTCCACATCACTTCCCAGGTCGTGCAGCCGATCCCGTAGGCCGATTCCTTCAGCAGCACGGGCGTGACTTCGAACACGTCACGCATCACCGATGCGATGTACGGGATGATCATGATCGCGAGGATCACGCCGGCTGCCAGGATGCCGATACCGATCGGCGGGCCGGCGGTCAGCGGACCGAGAATCCACACGTCCTTGAACAGGTGGCCGAGCGGCTTCTGGAAATATTCCGCGAAGATCGGGGCGAACACTAGCAGGCCCCACATGCCGTACACGATCGACGGAATCGCGGCGAGCAGCTCGATCGCGATGCCGAGCGGGCGGCGCAGCCACACGGGCGACAGCTCGG
This sequence comes from Burkholderia sp. Ac-20392, assembly GCF_017104585.1. NCBI lineage: Bacteria > Pseudomonadati > Pseudomonadota > Betaproteobacteria > Burkholderiales > Burkholderiaceae > Burkholderia > Burkholderia sp. Ac-20392. Next base: position 14,284 of record NZ_JAAGPB010000024.1, on the reverse strand, counting down.
TGAGGAACAGCGCGATGCCGAAGCTGACCGGCACGGCGATGACGAGCGCGATGACCGACGTCACGATCGTGCCGTAGATCGGCACGAGCGCGCCGTAGATGTCCGAGTTGGGATCCCACTCGGATTGCCACAGGAAGCCGAGGCCGAACTTCTGGATGGTCGGCATCGACGCAATGATCAGGGAAACGATGATCCCGCCGAGCAGCAGCAGGGTCACGATGGCGGCAAGCCGTGCAAGACCGCCGAATACGACATCCCCGAGGCGGCTCGGCGCGCGTTGCTGCGCAACGTCGGCGGACCGTGAGGACGTATAGGAAATATCAGACATGGGTGCCTGCTTTTGATTGCCGGGCGCCGTAACGCCCGGCTTTACCGCACACACTGCCCGACCGGCACGGCCGGGCAGCGAACCGCTGCAATGCTTACTCTGCGGCGACCGACTTGCCCGAAGCGTCCGTCACCTTCGCCTTCCACTGCTTGCGGATTTCCACTTCGACTGCCGGCGGCAGCGAGATGTAGTCGAGGCTGTCAGCAGCCTTCTCGCCGTTCTTGAACGCCCAGCTGAAGAACTTCAGCGTTTCCGCGCCCTGCTCCGGCTTGTCCTGCTTCGCGTGCAGCAGCACGAACGTCGCGCCGACGACCGGCCATGCTTCCTTGCCCGGCTGGTTCGTCAGGATCTGGTAGAACGACTTCGACCAGTTCGCGCCAGCAGCAGCGGCCTTGAACGTTTCCGTCTTCGGCTCGACCACCGTGCCCGTCGAGTTCTTCAGGGCCGTGTAGACCATGTTGTTCTTCTTCGCGTACGCCCATTCGACGTAGCCGACTGCGCCCGGCAGACGCTGCACGAAGGCTGCGACGCCGTCGTTGCCCTTGCCGCCCGTGCCCGTCGGCCAGTTGACCGTCGTGCCTTCGCCGACCTTCGACTTCCACTCGTCGTTGACCTTCGACAGGTAGTTCGTCCAGATGAAGCTCGTGCCCGAGCCGTCAGCGCGGCGAACCACGGCGATGTCCGTGTCCGGCAGCTTGACCTTCGGGTTCAGCGCGGCGATCGCCGGGTCGTTCCACTTCTTGATCTTGCCGAGGTAAATGTCGCCGAGCACCGGGCCCGACAGCGTCAGTTCACCGGCCTTCACGCCCGGCACGTTGACGACCGGCACCACGCCGCCGACCACCGTCGGGAACTGGAACAGGCCTTCCTTTGCAAGCTCGTCATCCTTCAGCGGAGCGTCCGAACCGGCAAAATCGACCGTCTTCGCGACGATCTGCTTCAGGCCGCCCGACGAGCCGATACCTTGGTAGTTGACCTTCGCGCCGCCGGTCTGCTGGTAGTCAGCAGCCCATTTCGTATAGATCGGCATCGCGAACGTGCTGCCTGCGCCCGTGATGTCGGCAGCGTGAGCGGCGACGGCGAAAAGCGCGCCAGCCAGGCCGGCAATCGCGGTTTGCATCAATTTCATGAGACCTCCAGTGTGTGAGCGGATGACTACGGCACCGCGAAGGTTAGGGGCTCCTCATGACGGTAATGTGACAATCGATGAAACTGGCGTGACAGTAACATGACTGGTTGAAAGGGAGTATCGGGTGCCGGTCGCGCGGCGCGCGGACGGCGCCGGAACGGCGGTGGCGGCAAGAACTGCCTGCCTGGAAGGGAGGGGACACTACCCGTTTTACCTGGGTGCGAGCGGATCGTAGCGCAGTGTCTGCGCCATGGAAAGCCCCCGCTCGTGACTGGCCCGATATTTGGGGTCAGACTATTTCTCGACTGCGGAATTCAGTGGGCAACGTGCCCTTCTTATCGGTATCGCAAACCTTTGCGTCTGACGAAATCGCGGCGCCCCGAAGGCGCCGCGTACACGTTCCCAGGAACGCCGACGCCAGGGCGTTTGACCGCCCCGCGCCGGGCCCTGCGCGTCAGGTCGTCGCCGCGCGCACCGCGTCGGCGATCGTCTCCGCATGACGGACCGCGTCAGCGGCCTGCCGCGCTTCGACCATCACGCGCAGCACGGGCTCCGTGCCCGATGCGCGGATCAGCACGCGGCCGCTGCCGGCGAGTGCGGCTTCGGCCGCGTCGATCGCGGCACGAATCGACGTACTGCCCTTCCAGTCGGCGCCCGGCTTCATCCGGACGTTGATCAGCTTCTGCGGGAACAGCGTGACACCGTCGAGCATCTGCGCGAGGGTCTGGCCGCTGCGCTTCAGCGCGGCCAGCACGAGCAGCGCCGACACGATGCCGTCGCCGGTCGAGTGGCGGTCGAGCGACAGGATGTGGCCCGAGCCTTCCGCGCCGAGTTGCCAGCCGTGCTCGCGCAACTGTTCGAGCACGTAGCGATCGCCGACCGCCGCGCGGACGAACTTCACGCCCTCGCGCTGCAGCGCGACTTCGACCGCGAGGTTCGTCATCAGCGTGCCGACCGCACCTTCGACATTGCCGTCGGTCGCGATCCGGTCCTTCACGAGCACGTAGAGCAGCTCGTCGCCGTTGTACAGGCGACCGGTCGCATCGACCACCTGCAGGCGGTCCGCATCGCCGTCGAGCGCGATGCCGAGATCGGCGTGGTTCGCGCGCACCGCGCGCACCAGCGCGTCGGGCGCGGTCGCACCGACGCCGTCGTTGATGTTGAAGCCGTTCGGCGCGACGCCGATCGGGATCACGTCCGCGCCGAGTTCGTGGAACACGTGCGGCGCGATCTGGTACGCGGCACCGTGCGCACAGTCGATCACCAGCTTCAGCCCGCGCAGGTTGAACGCGGCCGGGAACGTGCTCTTGCAGAACTCGATGTAGCGGCCGGCCGCATCGTCAAGGCGGCGCGCCTTGCCGAGACCGTCGGACGATGCGCATTCGAGCGGCTTGTCGAGCCACGCTTCGATCGCGGCTTCGGTGTCGTCCGGCAGCTTGTTGCCGTCAGCGGAGAAAAACTTGATCCCGTTGTCGTGATACGGGTTGTGCGATGCGCTGATCACGACACCCGCCGACAGGCGCAGCGCGCGCGTCAGGTACGCGACGCCCGGTGTCGGCATCGGGCCGGCCAGCATCACGTCAACGCCGGCCGCCGAGAATCCGGCCTCGAGCGCGGCTTCGAGCATGTAGCCCGACACGCGCGTGTCCTTGCCGATCAGCACGGTCGGACGCGAGCCTGCCGCGACCTCGGCCGAGCTGGCCAGTATCTTGCCGGCCGCATAGCCGAGACGCAACACGAAATCCGGTGTGATGGGTGCGTCGCCCACCGTACCGCGAATGCCGTCCGTGCCGAAATATCGACGTCCCATGGGGTCCTTCCTCCTTCGTTTTCTGACTTATCGTTGCCGCGCAGCTTCGCGCACGGCATTCCATATTTTCAGCGCGTCGACCGTTGCCGCGACGTCGTGCACGCGCACGATCGCCGCCCCGCGCTCGACCGCGCACAATGCGGCCCCCACGCTCGCCGCGACGCGCTCCATCGGCGGCTTGCCGCCGATCACCGCGCCGAGCATCGACTTGCGCGACATGCCCGCGAGGATCGGATACGCGCGTCCGTCGGGCCGCGCGGGTGCCGTGTCCGGCAACGCGGCCAGCAGCGCGTAGTTGTCGTCGATGACCGCCTTGCCGAATCCAAAGCCGGGATCGACGCAGATCCGCTCCGCCGCAATCCCCGCATCGCGCAGCGCCTGCGCGCGCTCGGCGAGAAAATCGCGCACGTCGGTCACGACGTCGCCGTAATCGGGTTCGCCGACCTGCATCGTTTGCGGCTCACCCAGCATGTGCATCGCACACAGCCCGCAGTTGCCGTCGCGCACCGCATCGATCGCACCTGGCTGGCGGAACCCCCAGATGTCGTTGATCAGGTCGGCGCCTGCGGCCAGCGCCGCACGCATCACTGCGGGCTTGTACGTATCGATCGACAGCGGCACGTTCAGCGGCCGCAGCGCTTCCACGAGCGGGATCACGCGCGCGAGCTCCTCGTCGAGCGGCACGGGCGGCGCGCCGGGGCGCGTCGATTCACCGCCGATATCGAGAAGGTCGACGCCTTCGGCAATCATCCGCTCGGCCTGGCGCAGCGCATCGTCGCGCGCGAGGAAGCGGCCGCCGTCCGAAAACGAATCAGGTGTGGCGTTGAGGATGCCCATCACCAGCGGGCGTTCGAACGTCAGTTCGAAGCGGCCGCACTGGAGTGGCGCGGGAATGAATGGGGAAACAGCGGAATCGGGCACGAGCAACTGGCGTGAATGAATGCAAAACGGGCCGGTGTGAAGCCACACCAGCCCGTGAACGGCGCTAAAGCGCTATGCGGAGATTACGCCGCCGGCGAAGCAGGTGCCGGCGCATTGCCGGGCTTCACCTCGGCGCTGCTGCCACCACCCGACGAATCGCCGCCGACAGCCGGCGAACTCTTCGGGGAGCGCGGCGGACGGCCTTCCATGATGTCGTTGATCTGATCGGCATCGATCGTCTCCCACTCCATCAGTGCGGCGGTCATCGCCTCGACCTTGTCCCGGTTCTCGTCGAGCAGGCGGCGCGCAAGGCTGTACTGCTCGTCGAGCACGCGGCGGATTTCCGAGTCGACCTTCTGCTGCGTCGCTTCCGAGATCGTGCGCGTGAAGCCACGGCCGAACGGCGATGCATCGTTCTCGTCGTCGACGTAGACCATCGGCCCGAGCGCGTCGGTCATGCCGAAACGGGCCACCATCGCACGCGCCGTCTGCGTTGCCTTGTTGAAGTCGTCCGAGGCGCCGGTGCTGACGAGGTTCATGAACAACTCTTCCGCCACCCGGCCACCGAACAGGATCGCGAGACGATCCATCAGGTAATCCTTCGAGTACGTCTCGTTGTCATGCTCCGGCAACTGCCACGTGACACCCAGCGCACGGCCGCGCGGAATGATCGTGACCTTGTGCACGGGGTCGGCCTTCGGCAACAGCTTCGCGATCACCGCGTGGCCCGACTCGTGATAGGCGGTCGCCCGCTTCGCTTCCTCGCGGATCACGGCCGACTTGCGCTCCGGACCCATGAAGATCTTGTCCTTCGCGTCCTCGAAATCCTGCATCTCGACGATACGCTTGCCGCGGCGTGCGGCGAACAGCGCAGCCTCGTTCACGAGGTTCGCGAGATCGGCGCCCGAGAAGCCCGGCGTGCCGCGCGCGATGACTGCCGCATCGACGTCGTTCGAGATCGGTACCTTGCGCAGGTGCACGCGCATGATCTGTTCGCGGCCGCGGATGTCCGGCAGGCCAACGTAGACCTGGCGGTCGAAACGGCCCGGACGCAGCAGCGCCTTGTCGAGCACGTCGGAACGGTTGGTTGCGGCGATCACGATCACGCCCGAGTTCGCCTCGAAGCCGTCCATCTCGACGAGCATCTGGTTCAGCGTCTGTTCGCGTTCGTCGTTACCGCCGCCCATGCCGGCGCCGCGATGACGGCCGACCGCATCGATTTCGTCGATGAACACGATACACGGTGCATGCTTCTTCGCCTGCTCGAACATGTCGCGCACACGCGCCGCGCCGACGCCGACGAACATTTCGACGAAGTCGGAACCCGAAATGCTGAAGAACGGCACCTTCGCTTCACCCGCGATCGCGCGGGCCAGTAGCGTCTTGCCGGTACCCGGAGGGCCGACGAGCAGCACGCCGCGCGGAATGCGACCGCCCAGCTTCTGGAATTTCTGCGGATCGCGCAGGAAGTCGACGAGCTCGGACACTTCTTCCTTCGCTTCGTCGCAGCCCGCGACGTCGGAGAAGTTCACCGCGTTGTTGTTCTCGTCGATCAGCCGCGCTCGCGACTTGCCGAACGAGAATGCGCCGCCTTTGCCGCCTCCCTGCATCTGCCGCATCATGTAGAACCAGAACACGATGATCAGGATCGTCGGCCCGAGGTAGTACAGCGCGGACATCAGCGCGTTCGGCTCGTCGTCGGCCTTGCCGCTGACCTGCACGCCGTACTTCATCAGATCGCCAACCATCCAGATGTCGCCGGGCGACACGATCTGGTATTTCTGGCCATCAGCCGGAGTGACGGTGAGGTTGCGCCCCTGAACGATGACGTTCTTGACCTTGCCGTTCTTGGCGTCGTCCATGAACTGCGAATAGGACACGCCTTCCTGGACGCGGGGCTTGTCGAACTGCTTGAACACCGTAAACAGCACCAGTGCGATCACCAGCCACACCGCTGCCTTCGAAAACATATTGTTGTTCAAAGCACCACTCCTTCACTCGTAGACGAGCGCCTACATTTTCCTTGCGGCGCCCCTCGGTCATTCTAATCCAGTCCGACCACCCTCGCCATAAGCATTGACAACCGCCGCGATAGCGCGTCGCTTGTCTGGCAAGGGCCGGAGCCCGTTTGCGGCACCCCGTTGCGCATCAGCGCGGACGTTTCAGATGCCGACCCAAAATGAACGTTTCGGACGATTTGTCGCGGGACGCCTTCGGCTTGCGCGGCGCGACGATCTTAAACTGCTGTTTGAATTTCTCGACGATCTGGCTGTAGCCGCTGCCGTGAAAACACTTCACGAGCAGCGCACCGTCCGGCTTCAGATGATTCTGCGCGAATTCGAGCGCCAGATCGCATAGATGCTCGATGCGCGCCGCGTCCGCCGAGGCCACGCCAGAGAGGTTGGGGGCCATGTCGGAAATAACAAGGTCCACGTCGCGCCCTTCGAGCACTTCTTCGAGCTGGTGAAGGACTTCATCCTCACGGAAGTCGCCCTGGAGGAAGTGGACGTCGGCGATCGGCTCCATCGGCAGGATGTCGAGCGCCACGATCGTGCCGTCGATGCCGCCTTCGCGCTCCGCGTCACGCTTCTTGCCCTGCGCGAGCTTGTTGCGGGCATACTGGCTCCAGCTGCCCGGCGTCGCGCCGAGGTCGACGATCACCTGGCCCGGACGGATCAGTTTGTCCTGCTCGTCGATTTCCTTCAGCTTGTACGCGGCGCGCGCGCGATAGCCCTCCCGCTGCGCCATTTTGACGTAGGGGTCGTTGATGTGGTCGTGCAGCCAGTGCTGGTTGAAGCGGTTTTTTGCCATTCGAGAGAGAGATTGCTGCTAATTGCTTCGTGAAGCCGCGCTTTTAGCGGATAATACGCGTCTTCTTCGCGCGGCTGCGGCCCCTTTTCAGGCCCAAGCCGCGATTTTACGTGGTTTCGGCGCACGGCTGACGCGGTAACTTCCCGCGATCGCTTTTCGGTCAGCGCGCCCTTATTAAGATTTCGACATTTCCATGCCCGCCCTTTCGCTTTCTCCCGCCGAGCGCTCCGCGCTGCGCTCCCAGGCCCATGCGCTCAAGCCCGTCGTGCTGATCGGCGCCGAAGGGCTGACCGACGCCGTGCTGAAGGAAATCAAGGTGCACCTCAACGCGCACCAACTGATCAAGATCCGCGTGTTCGGCGACGAGCGCGACGAGCGCATCGCGATCTACGACGAGATCTGCGATCGCCTGAGCGCGGCGCCGATCCAGCACATCGGCAAGCTGCTGGTGATCTGGAAGCCCGAAGCCGCCGCAGCAGCCCCGGCCCGCGGCCGTCGTGCCGGCACGCTGCCGAGCGCGGCCGAAGCCGTCGACGACAAGAAAGGCCGTGCACCGCGCACCGTCAAGGTCGTCAAGGTGTCGCCGAACGCGAGCCCGGTGCGCCGTCCGAAGCCGACGAAGGTCGTCGTACGCGGCAACGAGCGTGTGACGGCAGGCGGTAACGTGAAGCGCGCCAAGAAGCGCCAGGCCAGCACGAAGCGTCCGTTCCAGGACAAGTAAGCATTGGGGCGGCACGGCTACGCCGTACCGCCGCCCTGCCCGCGGGCCCGGCATCGACCGGGCCTGCGCGGCATTCGCGTCAGGCGTCTCGCGCCGGCAGACGCCAGATCAGCATCAGCCCCAGCACGCTCTCGACGAGGTAGAACACGCTCGAGACGCCGTGCAGCATCCCGAAGCGGCTCGCATACGGCGAGTTCGCAATATCGGTGCCCGCGTCCATCGCAGCCACCCGCAGCGCGTTCATGAACGGCTGCAGCGCAAAATACCCGACCAGCACGCACACGACCATCGCGGCGACGACCCAGCGCACGCGGCGATATTCGTTGCTGCCCCGCCGCACCTGCTGGTTCGACAGCGCAAGCAGCAGCACGCCGCATACGACACCGAGGATCGCCTCGATACGGAACAGCTGGGCGGCGACCGAACCGGCCGTCATCCGCTCCAGCGTCTTGAACAGTACGGGCGCGACCGCATACCCGATCGTCAGCAGGCTGCCGACCCACACGGCCGACAGCAGACGGAACACGCGATGCGGCATCACGTCGCCCCGCTTCAGATGTAGCTGACCGAGATGATTTCGTACTCGCGCACGCCGCTCGGCGCCTGCACGGCCGCGACGTCGCCTTCGGACTTGCCGATCAGTGCGCGTGCGATCGGCGAGCTGACCGAGATCAGGCCGTGATCGATATCGGCTTCGTCGTCACCGACGATCTGGTACTTGACGGTGTCGCCCGACTCGAGATCCTCGAGTTCGACGGTCGATGCGAAAACCACACGGCCTTCGGCATCGAGCACAGTCGGATCGATGACCTGCGCAGCCGACAGCTTCGATTCGAGTTCCGCGATACGACCCTCGATGAAGCCCTGCTTTTCCTTCGCAGCATCGTATTCGGCGTTTTCGGACAGATCGCCCTGTGCGCGGGCCTCCGAGATCGCGTTGATCACGGCCGGCCGCTCGACGGACTTGAGGCGCTGCAATTCATCGCGCAGGAGTTCTGCGCCACGCTTTGTCAACGGAATGGTGCTCATAAACGGCTCAATCGCTAAAAACGGCTATAAAAAAAATCACCGCGATTAAGCGCGTTTCCGATGCACTGGAAACACCGCCTAATCGCGGCACGTGTTGCTTCGACAGGTAACTGACTGCTTAGTTTAGGCGAGCGTGAAGACCTTGTAAATCATAGACTTCCAGATCCTTCAGGTAGCGCAAGCCTTCAACCGCCGCGCGCGCGCCGGACATCGTCGTGTAGTACGTGACCTTGTGCGCCTGTGCGCTCATGCGGATCGAACGCGAATCGGCGATCGCCTGGCGCGTTTCATCGACCGTCGTGAACACGAGTGCGATCTCGCCGTTCTTGATCATGTCGACGATGTGCGGACGGCCATCCTTCACCTTGTTCACGACCTTCACCGGCACGCCGGCCGCTTCGATCGCGGCAGCCGTACCCTTGGTCGCGACGATCGGGTAGCCGAGGTCGTGCAGCATGCGCGCGACTTCGACTGCCTTCGGCTTGTCGGCGTCCATCACGGTCAGCAGCACCGTGCCCGACTCCGGCAGGCGCGAACCGGCCGCGAGCTGCGACTTGAACAGCGCTTCGCCGAACGTCTGGCCGACACCCATCACTTCGCCGGTCGAACGCATTTCAGGCCCGAGGACCGGATCGACGGTCGGGAACTTGACGAACGGGAACACCGCTTCCTTCACGCTGAAGTACGGCGGCACGACTTCCTTCGTCACGCCCTGCTGCGCGAGCTTCTGGCCGACCATCGCGCGCGCCGCGATCTTCGCGAGCGGCAGGCTGGTCGCCTTCGACACGTACGGCACCGTGCGCGATGCGCGCGGGTTCACTTCCAGCACGTAGATGATGTCCTGCTTCGAACCGTCCGCCTGCGGCACCTGCTGGATCGCGAACTGCACGTTCATCAGGCCGACCACGTTCAGCGCCTTTGCCATCGCACCCGTCTGGCGCTTCAGCTCGGCCACGGTTTCCTTCGACAGCGAGTACGGCGGCAGCGAGCATGCCGAGTCGCCCGAGTGGACGCCCGCCTGCTCGATGTGCTCCATCACGCCGCCGATGAACACGGCTTCGCCGTCGCAGATGCAGTCGACGTCGCACTCGATCGCGTCGTTCAGGAAGCGGTCGAGCAGCACCGGCGAATCGTTCGACACCTTCACGGCCTCGCGCATGTAGCGCTCGAGGTCGCGCGGCTCGTGGACGATTTCCATCGCGCGGCCACCCAGCACGTACGACGGGCGCACGACCAGCGGATAGCCGATTTCAGCAGCCAGCGCGAGCGCTTCGTCTTCGGCGCGTGCGGTGCGGTTCGGCGGCTGGCGCAGGCCGAGGTCCTGCAGCAGCTTCTGGAAGCGTTCGCGGTCTTCGGCCGCATCGATCATGTCCGGCGACGTGCCGACGATCGGCACACCGTGCGCTTCGAGGTCGAGCGCGAGCTTCAGCGGCGTCTGGCCGCCGTACTGGACGATCACGCCGACCGGCTTTTCCTTGTCGACGATCTCGAGCACGTCTTCCAGCGTCAGCGGCTCGAAGTACAGGCGGTCGGACGTGTCATAGTCGGTCGACACCGTTTCCGGGTTGCAGTTGACCATGATAGTTTCGTAGCCGTCCTCGCGCATCGCGAGCGCCGCGTGCACGCAGCAGTAGTCGAACTCGATGCCCTGGCCGATCCGGTTCGGGCCGCCGCCCAGCACCATGATCTTCTTGTTGGTGGTCGGCTGCGCCTCGCACTCTTCCTCATAGGTCGAGTACATGTACGCGGTTTTCGTCGCGAATTCGGCCGCGCAGGTGTCGACGCGCTTGTAGACCGGGCGCACGTTGAGTTCGACGCGGCGCTTGCGGACGTCTTCCGGCGTCGCGCCGAGCAGCTTCGCGAGGCGGCGGTCGGAGAAGCCGCTCTGCTTCAGGTAGCGCAGTTCGTCGAACGACAGCGACGCGAGCGTGCGGCCGCCGAGCGCCTTTTCCTTCAGGATGATCTGCTCGATCTGCTCGAGGAACCACGGGTCGATCGCGGTTTCCGCGAAGATTTCCTGGGCGGTCATGCCGATGCGGAATGCGTCGCCGACGTACCAGATGCGGTCCGGACCCGGCTCGTGGATCTCGATCGCGATCTCGTCGCGGTTGGTCGACTTCTCATCGAGACCGTCGACACCGACTTCGAGGCCGCGCAGCGCCTTCTGGAACGATTCCTGGAACGTGCGGCCGATCGCCATCACTTCGCCGACCGACTTCATCTGCGTGGTCAGGCGCGAATCGGCTTCGCGGAATTTTTCGAACGCGAAGCGCGGGATCTTCGTGACGACGTAGTCGATCGTCGGCTCGAACGACGCCGGGGTCTGGCCGCCGGTGATTTCGTTCTTCAGCTCGTCGAGCGTGTAGCCGACTGCCAGCTTCGCCGCGACCTTCGCGATCGGGAAGCCCGTCGCCTTCGATGCGAGCGCCGACGAACGCGACACGCGCGGGTTCATTTCGATGACGACCATGCGGCCGTCCTTCGGGTTGATCGAGAACTGCACGTTCGAGCCGCCCGTGTCGACGCCGATCTCGCGCAGCACCGCGAGCGATGCGTTACGCAGGATCTGGTATTCCTTGTCGGTGAGCGTCTGCGCCGGCGCGACCGTGATCGAGTCGCCGGTGTGCACGCCCATCGGGTCGAGGTTCTCGATCGAGCAGACGATGATGCAGTTGTCGGCGCGGTCGCGCACGACTTCCATCTCGTATTCCTTCCAGCCGAGCAGCGACTCTTCGATCAGCAGCTCGCGCGTGGGCGAGAGATCCAGGCCGCGCTTGCAGATCTCTTCGAACTCTTCGCGGTTGTACGCAATGCCGCCGCCCGAGCCGCCAAGCGTGAACGACGGACGGATCACGACCGGGTAGCCGCTGCCGCCGGTGAGCGCCATGATCTCGGCGTGCACCTGGGTCGCTTCTTCCAGCGAGTGCGCGATGCCCGACTTCGCGGAACCGAGACCGATCTTGGTCATCGCTTCCTTGAATTTCTGGCGGTCTTCCGCCTTGTCGATCGCTTCCGGCGACGCGCCGATCAGCTCGACGCCGAACTTCTCGAGCACGCCGTGGTGATGCAGGTCGAGCGCGCAGTTCAGCGCGGTCTGGCCGCCCATCGTCGGCAGGATCGCGTCCGGGCGCTCCTTCTCGATGATGCGCGCGACGACTTCCCACGTGATCGGCTCGATGTAGGTCACGTCGGCCGTGTTCGGGTCGGTCATGATCGTCGCCGGGTTGCTGTTGACGAGAACGACCTTGTAGCCCTCCTCACGCAACGCCTTGCAAGCCTGCGCGCCCGAATAGTCGAACTCGCACGCCTGGCCGATGATGATCGGGCCGGCGCCGATGATGAGGATGCTCTTGATGTCTGTGCGTTTTGGCATGGCTTGTGAATTCAATAAGTAATCGTTGTCGTGGGTCGGCCGGCTGCGCTCAGCTCATCGTGGCGAGCGCGAGCTTCACCGAGAATCCGATGAACAGGCCGCCCACGCTGCTCGCCGCGCCTGCTGCAAGCTTGCGGCGGCGACGGAAGTGCTCGGCAAGCCGCGCACCCGCGAAGATCAGCGTGCTCAGGTACAGGAAGCTCGCGCATTGCGCGATCGCCCCGAGCACGACGAACGACAGCGCGGGATGCGGGAATGCCGGGTCGACGAACTGGATGAAGAACGAGATGAAGAACAGGATCGCCTTCGGATTCAGCAGGCTCACGATCAGCGCCTTGCGGAACGGCCGCTCGCCGTCGACCGCGGGCGGCGCATCGGCCGGCGCATGGGCCGGCGCGCGCAGCTTCTGCCACGCGCTGCGCAGCATGCCGGTGCCGATGTAGAGCAGATACGCGGCGCCGCCGTATTTCACGACGGAGAACAGCAGCGGGTTCGCCTTCAGCAGCGACGCGACGCCGGCGGCGGACAGCACCATCAGCACCGTGTCGCCGACGAACACGCCGCACGCGGCGCGATAGCCGGCCTTCACGCCGCGCTGCGCCGCGAGCGACAGCACGTACATCGAGTTCGGCCCCGGCAGCAGGATGATGAAGATCACGCCGAACACGTAGGTCCAGATATCCGTGATGCCGAGTGCGTGGCCGAACATGATGCGAATCTCCCGTCCTTCGGTTGCGTCGTTGACGTTAAGCGTTGCGCTGCTTCGCCGCGTCCATCAGCGCGGTGAAACGGTCGAACAGATAGCCGATGTCATGCGGGCCGGGCGACGCTTCCGGGTGGCCCTGGAAGCAGAATGCCGGCTTGTCGGTCAGCTCGAAGCCCTGCAGCGTGCCGTCGAACAGCGACACGTGCGTCACGCGCGCGTTGGCCGGCAGCGAATCCGCATCGACCGCGAAGCCGTGGTTCTGCGACGTGATCACCACGCGACCGTCGCCGAGATCCTTCACCGGGTGGTTCGCGCCGTGGTGGCCCGTCTTCATCTTCAGCGTCTTCGCGCCGACCGCGAGGCCCATGATCTGGTGACCCAGGCAGATGCCGAAGGTCGGCACGCCGCGCTCGATGAATTGCTTCGTGGCCGCGATCGCGTAGTCGCACGGTTCCGGATCGCCGGGGCCGTTCGACAGGAACACGCCGTCCGGATTCAGTGCGAGCGCATCTTCCGCGCTCGCCTGTGCCGGCAGCACCGTCACGTGGCAGCCGCGCTCCGCGAGCATGCGCAGGATGTTGTACTTGACGCCGAAATCGTATGCGACGACGCGATACTTCGGCGCTTCCTGCATGCCGTAGCCGCCTTCGAGGCGCCATTCGGTCTGCTTCCATTCGAACGGCTTCGTGGTCGACACGACCTTCGCGAGATCCATGCCCGCGAGACCCGGGAACGAGCGCGCGAGCTCGATCGCCTTCGCTTCGTCGTCCGAACCCGTCAGGATGCAGCCGTTCTGCGCGCCCTTGTCGCGCAGGATACGGGTCAGCTTGCGGGTGTCGATGCCGGCGATCGCGACGACACCTTCGTCGCGCAGGTAATCGCCGAGCGTGCGGTCCATGCGGAAGTTCGATGCGAGCGAGGGCAGATCGCGGATGATCAGGCCGGCGGCATGGACTTTCGTGGCTTCGACGTCTTCGGCGTTGACGCCGACGTTGCCGATATGCGGATAGGTGAGCGTGACGATCTGGCGCGAGTAGCTCGGATCAGTCAGGATTTCCTGATAGCCGGTGATCGCGGTATTGAACACGACTTCGCCGATCGTGTGGCCTTCGGCCCCGATCGAATAACCACGAAAGACCGTGCCGTCGGCGAGTGCAAGCAAGGCGGGAGTAAAAGACGGCAACACGGGAGGCTCCTTGGGGAACACCCTGCTGCCGACCTGTCTACCCTGCCGCGCGAGCGCCGCGCTGCGTGGGCGCGCGTGGTCGCTTGCTGGACGCGGCCTGCGTTGTCGAGACGCGAACCCGGCGCGTGGCGCACGAGGCTTCGCGGCATCGCCCGGCAGGCGGCGTGCGGCGGATGAACGGGATGAATGAGGTGGGCGCTAGGGTGCGAGGTTGATCAGCACAAACTTTCAAATTATAGCCTGAAAATGGCCCTATCTTCAATCGATATG
>NZ_JAAGPB010000264.1:0-12233 GCF_017104585.1 Burkholderia sp. Ac-20392 | reverse complement strand
GTCGACGAAGTCGAGGGCGTGCTGCGCTTCGGCGCCTCCGACTGGGTGCCCGTGCCGGCGACGGTCGGGCGCGCGAGCGCCGGCCTGTCGCGCGGCGTGCTGTCGTGGCGCGGCAAGTCGGTGGGCCTGCTCGACGACGACCGTCTGTTCGACGCAGTCACACGGAGCATGCGATGAGCGGCGATGACGACCTGAGCCACCTGTCGCTGCTCGAGCTGTATCGCGAGGAGACGCGCACGCAGACCCAGGCGCTGTCCGAGCGGCTGCTCGCGCTCGAATCGGGCGAGCCCGATTCCGTCGCGCTCGAGGCATGCATGCGCGCCGCGCATTCGCTGAAGGGCGCCGCGCGCATCGTCGGCGTGCCGCTCGGCGTCGATATCGCGGGGCGGATGGAAGAGTGCTTCGTCGCCGCGCAGGCCGGCACGATCGCGCTGACGGCCACGCACGTCGACGTGCTGCTGGCGGGCGTCGATCTGCTGGTGCGCGTCGGCGATCCGCAGGGGCAACCCGTGACGCAGACGGAGATCGACGTGTTCGCGGCGGCGCTGACCGGCGCCGACGGCGCGCAGACGATGCAGGCGCCGTCCGCCGTCCCGCCGCCGCTGCCGCCGTCGGTCGTGCCGTATCGCGAGCATGAAGGCGCCGCGAACGAGCCCGTCGGGGCCAGCGCCGCGGTGCCGCCGCTGGCCGTATCGGGCGGGGTGCCCGATCCGGCCCAGGCCGGCCGCGTGGCCGGCGCCGGCGCAATGCGTCGCGTGCGTGCGGATACGCTGAACCGGCTCCTGAGCCTGTCCGGCGAATCACTGGTCGAATCGCGCTGGCTCAAGCCGTTCGCCGAATCGATGCTGCGCGTGAAGCGTGCACAGCGCGACGCGGCCCGCTCGCTCGATTTGATGTACGAACAATTCGCCGACGATCTCGACGCGGGCATGCTCGCGTCGATGAACGAAGTGCGGCACATGCTCAACGACCTGCAGCGTTCGCTCGCCGAGCGCATGGACGAATTCGACCGCTTCGAGCGGCGCAGCACGCATATCGCCGAGCAGCTTTACGACGAGGCGCTGCAGTGCCGGATGCGGCCGTTCGGCGACGCGACGCGCGCGTACCCGCGCATCGTCCGCGATCTTGCACGCTCGCTCGGCAAGCAGGTGCGTTTCTCGATCGTCGGCGAGGGCACGCAGGTCGATCGCGACATCCTCGATCTGCTCGACGCGCCGCTCGGCCACCTGCTGCGCAACGCGATCGATCACGGCGTCGATTCGCCGGACGCACGGCGTGCGCGCGGCAAGCCGGCCGAGGCGAGCGTGACGCTGGAGGCGCGTCACAGCGCCGGCTCGCTGCTGGTCAGCGTGATCGACGACGGCCCGGGCGTCGACATGGACGCGCTGCGCGCGGCCGTCGTGCGCCAGCGCCTGACCGACGACGAGACGGCCGCGCGGCTGTCCGACCCCGAGCTGCTCGAATTCCTGCTGCTGCCGGGCTTCTCGATGCGCGATGCGGTGACCGACGTGTCGGGCCGCGGCGTCGGCCTCGATGCGGTGCAGGAGATGGTGCGCGGCGTGCGCGGCGCGGTGCGGATCTTCAACGAGCCGGGCGCGGGCATGCGCTTCGTGCTGCAGTTGCCGCTCACGCTGTCGGTGATCCGCAGCCTGCTCGTCGAAGTGGGCGGCGAGCCGTATGCGTTCCCGCTTGCGCACGTGCGCCGCACGCTCGAACTCGCGCACGACGATATCGACGTGCTCGAAGGGCAGCCGCATTTCCCGTTCGATGGCCGGCGCGCAGGCCTCGTCGCCGCGCACCAGTTGCTCGATGCGGGCGAGCCCGACGTCGCGCGCACGAGCACGGCGGTCGTGGTCGTCGGCGGCGAGCCCGAGTTGTACGGCGTCGCGGTCGACCGCTTCCTCGGCGAACGGATGCTCGTCGTGCAGCCGCTCGACAGCCGCCTGCACAAGATCCAGAACATCGCGGCCGGCGCGCTGCTCGAGAACGGCGACCCGGTGCTGATCGTCGACGTCGAGGACCTGATCCGCTCGGTCGACAAGCTCGTGCGCGGCGGGCAGCTCGCGCGGCTCACGCGTGATCCGCAACTCGCGCTCGCCGACCGGCGCCGCCGCGTGCTCGTCGTTGACGATTCGCTGACGGTGCGCGAGCTCGAGCGCAAGCTGCTGGAAAAGCGCGGCTACGACGTGACGGTCGCGGTCGACGGGATGGAAGGCTGGAACGCGGTGCGCAGCGATGCGTTCGATCTGATCGTCACGGACGTCGACATGCCGCGCATGGACGGCATCGAGCTCGTCACGCTGATCAAGGGCGATCCGATGCTCAAGCGCTTGCCGGTGATGATCGTGTCGTACAAGGATCGCGACGAGGATCGTCGTCGCGGGCTCGATGCGGGCGCCGACTACTACCTCGCGAAGAGCAGCTTCCACGACGAGGCGTTGCTCGACGCCGTGCACGACCTGATCGGGGACGCGCGCGGATGAACATCGGCATCGTCAACGACCTGCCGCTGGCCGTCGAGGCGCTGCGCCGCGTGCTTGCGCTGCGCACGGACCACCGCGTGCTGTGGGTCGCGACCGACGGCGACGAGGCGGTGGATTTCTGCGTCGCGCATCCGCCCGATCTCGTGCTGATGGATCTCGTGATGCCGAAGGTCGACGGCGTGGCCGCGACGCGCCGGATCATGGCGCGTGCGCCGTGCGCGATCCTGATCGTGACGGCGAGCGTCAGCGCGAACACGTCGTCGGTCTACGAGGCGATGGGCGCCGGCGCGCTCGATGCGGTCGACACGCCGACGCTCGCGCTCGGGCTGTCCGCGACGCGCCTGAAGCTCGATCCGGGCTTCAACAAGATGATCCCGATGCAGCACCCGTACATGCAGGTGTTCGAGCGCTATGCGGGGGCGTTCCCCGGCGCGAACACGATCCTCGTGAGCCTGCGCTGGAAGGGCGACGGCGACATCTACAACCAGTCGTTCATGGACGCGCTGCGCCATGCGACCGACGACGTCTTCTTCATCCCCGGCGTGAACCGCTCGCGCGTGTTCTCGCTGTTCACGCCGAACGTCCACTACACCGAGGTGACCGAGGCCGGCTTTCGCGGCGACGTGGTCGTGCCGGGCCAGTTCTCGAGCGCGAACCCGGACGATCTCGCGAAGGTGCGCCGCAACGTCGCGCGGTCCGGGCAGATCGGCCGCCTCGTCGGCAACGACCTGAAGTCGGCGCTGATCCGCGCGGAGCTGCGCGAGACCGACCCGGCCACCGGCAAGCGGCTCGACTACAGCGCGGTCGCGCGCCAGCTCGAGGAGATCCGCGCGAAGTACGCGAAGCAGGGCATCGACGTGAACATCATCGGCTTCGCGAAGCTGGTGGGCGACGTCGAGAACGGCATCGCGGGCGTGATGGCGTTCTTCGCGCTCGCGTTCCTCGTGACGGCCGCGCTGCTGTTCGCCTATACACGTTCGTTGAAGACCACCGTGCTGGCGCTCGTCGTCGCGCTGCTGCCGGTCGTCTGGCTGCTCGGCGCGTTGCCGCTGCTCGGCCTCGGCATCGACCCGATGTCGATCCTCGTGCCGTTCCTGATCTTCTCGATCGGCGTGTCGCACGCGGTGCAGATGACCAACGCGTGGAAGCAGGCGCTGGTGCGCGGCGCATCGTCGGCCGACGCCGCGCGCGACGCGTTCCGCAAGCTGTTCGTGCCGGGCACCGTCGCGCTGCTGACCAACGCGCTCGGCTTCATGGTGATCATGCGGATCAAGATCGACATCGTGCGCGAGCTCGGCATCACCGCGTGCCTCGGCGTGCTGCTGATGATCGTGACGAACAAGGTGTTCCTGCCGATCCTGCTGTCGTACACGCGCCTCGAACGCGGCACGCTGGCCCGTGCGCAGCGCACGGCGGCGGCCGGCGGCAGCCCGATGTGGTCGCGCTTCGCGGTGTTCGCCCGGCCGGCGCCGGCGCTCGGCGTGTTCGCGGTGGCGCTCGCGCTGCTCGCCTACGGCACGCTCGAATCGCGCAAGCTGGAGATCGGCGATATCGGCACCGGCGCGCCGGAGTTGCGCGCGAACTCGCGCTACAACATCGACAACGCGGCGATCACGCACCAGTACAACATCGGCGTGGACGTGCTGTCGGTGATCGTCGAGACGACCGGCTTCGACGACGCGTGCCTGCATTACCCGGTGATGAGCGCGATCGAGAAGTTCGAGATGAACATGCGCGGCGTGGCCGGCGTGCAGTCGGTGACGAGCGTGTCGTCGCAGGGCAAGGTGTTCATCGCCGCGTTCAACGAGGGCAATCCGCGCTGGGCCGCGCTGCCGCGCTCCAGCGACGGGCTCACGCAGGGTTCCAACGCGTTCGACCCCGACAACGGGATGAACACCGCGAACTGCAAGGCGATCCAGGTGCTGATCTACACGAAGAATCACGAAGGCACGACCATCGCGCACATCGTCGACGAGATCAAGCGCTTCGCGGCAGAGAACCCGACGCCGAACGTCGCGTTCCGGCTCGCGGGCGGCAACGTGGGCGTGATGGCCGCGACCAACGAGGCCGTCGGCGACGCGGAGATCGCGATGCTGCTGTCGATCTTCGGCGCGATCGCGCTGCTCTGCGCGGTGACGTTCCGCTCGTGGCGCGCGGTGCTGTGCATCGTCGTGCCGCTCACGCTCGTATCGATCCTGTGCAATGCGGTGATGGCGCTTCTCGGCATCGGGCTGAAGGTCGCGACGCTGCCGGTGATCACGCTCGGCGTGGGCGTGGGCGTCGACTACGGGATCTACCTGTACGAGCGCCTGCAGCACGACATCCGCCACGGCGCGACGCTGCCGGACGCCTTCGCCGACGCGATGCGCCAGCGCGGCACGGCGGCGCTGTTCACGGCCGTCACGATGTTCATCGGCGTCGGCACCTGGGCGTTCTCCGCGCTGAAGTTCCAGGTCGACATGGGCGTGCTGCTCGCGTTCATGTTCCTGGTGAACCTGTTCGGCGCGGTGTTCCTGCTGCCCGCGCTCGCCGCGTGGCTTGGCGTCGAGCGTGCCGAGCGCCGCGTGCTGCGACGGCAGCAGCCGTCGCCGGCGGCCCCCGCGCCGCTGAAGCCGTCGCCCGCGCTCGAACCCGGCAACCCGGCGCGCTGACCGGCGCCCCCCATTTCCCCCGCGCGCGGCCGGCCGCCGCGCGCTCTCCACAAGAGGAGTCAACCCACATGTCCGCACGCCCTTACAAGATCGAAGCCCAGCCGCTCGCACAGCGCTATGCGCGCGGCTGGCACTGCCTCGGGCTCGCCCGCGACTTCAAGGACGGCAAGCCGCACACGCTGAACGCCTTCGGCCGCAAGCTCGCCGCATTCGCCGATTCGACCGGCAAGGTCAACGTCGTCGACGCGTATTGCCCGCACATGGGCGCCGACCTGAGCCTCGGCACGGTGCAGGGCGACAACCTCGTGTGCCCGTTCCACGGCTGGGCGTGGAGCGGCGAAGGGCAGTGCGCATCGATCCCGTACTGCAAGCGGATCCCGCCGAAGGCGCGCATCGGCGCCTGGCCGACCTGCGAGGAAAACAACCTGCTGTTCGTGTGGAACGACCCGGAAGGCAACGCGCCGCCGGAGGACGTCGCGATTCCGCGCCTCGACGTGTGCTTCTCCGACGAATGGTCGGACTGGGTCGTCGACAAGATGGTGATCCAGGCCAACTGCCGCGAACTGGTCGACAACATCTCGGACGTCGCGCACTTCGCGACCGTGCACCGCGCGCCGATCGACTATTTCGCGAACCTGTTCGAGGACCACAAGGCGACGCAGCTGATGGTCGGCCGCAGCGAGAAGCTCGGTGGCGATGCGCTGACCGCGCTGTCGACGTATTTCGGGCCGGCCGTGCACATCACGCAGATGACGGGGCAGAGCGGCGGGCAGCCGATCCATTCGGTGTTGCTGAACTGCCACGTGCCGATCGACATGAACAGCTTCGAGCTGCGCTACGGCGTGATCGTGAAGAAGGTGGCCGGGCTGACCGACGAGCAGAACATGGAGATCGCGAACGCGTACGTGAAGGAAGCGCAGCGCGCGTTCTACGAGGACGTCGACATCTGGCACAGCAAGACGCGGATCGACAACCCGCTGCTGTGCGAAGGCGACGGGCCGCTGTACCAGATGCGCGACTGGTATTCGCAGTTCTACCTGGACGTGGCGGACGTGCGTCCGACGAGCGTCGCGCGTAAGGCATTCGAAATGCGGATTCGCGAAGGCGACGCGCCGCCGGCGCTGCATCACGTGTTCGAGCCGCAGTAACAACCGGCGGGCCGGCCGAAAAAGGGGGCGCATGGAAATGCGTCCCGTCGGCCGGCAACCCCCGCTGCATAAGGCGCTTGCGGCGGGCATGCTTGTGCGTCGCATCAAAAAGGCTTGACGAAACGGCCGCTACCGCGTAGTGTCCATGACCGAAGTGTTCAAGAAGTTCGATTGCTCATCATTGGCCGCACTCCGTGCGGCGGTCGTTGGTCTCTCCCTCTTTTGATTCTTTCTGTGCCCGTCACGGGCGCATGTTCAATCGTCATTTGTATTAAGGAAGTAATTGTGGATACCGGTACCGTCAAGTGGTTCAACGAAACCAAGGGCTTTGGTTTCATCTCCCCTGACAACGGCGGCGACGATCTGTTCGCCCATTTCTCGGAAATTCGCGGCACGGGTTTCAAGACCCTGGCCGAAGGCCAGAAGGTCAGCTTCGAAGTGAAGCGCGGCCCGAAGGGTCTGCAAGCGTCGAACATCACGCCGCAGTAAGCCGCATCGGCAGCGGTCGCCAAACGGCGGCCGCTGCCGGACGGATTTGCGCGCAGGGCGCCGCTTCGGCGGCAGCCGGCGCGCTTCCGATGCGCACGACCGATGCATCGCGACATCCACGATGCATCGGTCGTGACGCCTCCCTCATCGCATGCGTGATCCGCGTGCGACGCAACGCCTTCGTGAAGCGCACGCCGTTTCGCGAGCGCTTCACCGCTTCAACGCATCAACCCGAGCAGACCGTCGCCATGCCGTAGCAGGCGCGGTCCCGACTTGCGCGGCGCTCCATGCGCCGCCGCCACCGACCGCCTGAACGCCGCAACGCGCCGGGCTCCGATCACAAGACAGGCCCATGGCCCGTCTGAACGAACCGACCCCCGGCAGCCTGCCGGCCGCCGTCCCGTTGCAGGGCGCGGCGCCGGGCAGATCGCCGCGGCTGCGGTCAATTACCTTGTCTGGAGGAATTGGTTTGGCAAAAGAAGAACTGCTGGAACTGGACGGAATCGTCGACGAAGTGCTGCCGGACAGCAAATACCGTGTCACGCTGGAAAACGGCGTCGTGGTCGGCGCATACGCGTCGGGCCGCATGCGCAAGAACCACATCCGCATTCTCGCGGGCGACCGCGTGACGCTGGAGCTGTCGGTCTATGACCTGACCAAGGGCCGCATCAACTTCCGTCACAAGGACGCGAATTCGCCGCGTCCGCCGCGCACCGGCCAGCCGCGCCGTTAAGCGCCAACGATCGGCGCGGGCACGCAGCACCGCTTCGCTGATCGAATCCCGTCCGGCCGACGAGGCCGGACGAACCGGGTGGACGACACATCGCGTGCCGTTTGCCGGTCGCCGGCGGCATCGTCATGCCGCGGCGGCCAATCCCGCCTTTACCGGCCGCCGCGCGTGCATAGCGCTCAGGCGGCCGCGTCCCGCAGGAAATCCTCGACGATCATCGCGAAATACGGCGGACATTCCTGCATCGGGTAATGGCCGCAATTCGGTATCGTCGCGAGCCGCGCGTTCGGATGCCATGCGACGAACGTCGCCTGCATCGCCGCTGCGTCGAGCCCCGGATCCTTGTCGCCGACGATCACCAGGAAGCGTGTGTCGAGCCCGCGGACATCGTCGACGAAATCCGTGCCGGTCAGCATGTCGAGATACGCGAGCCGGCAATCCGGCGCCACGCGCTCGCGATTCTGCCGCAGCTTCACGTCGGCCCAGCGCGCCGACAATCCCCCCGTCACGAATCGCACGAGCCGGCGAAACGCATCGTCATTGACGGCCGTGCTCGCGAAGAAGGCGCGCGCGTCGTCGTTCAGGCGATTGCCGGCCGCCGACACCGGGCACACGGCGATCGCGCTCTTGATGCGCGACGGTGCATCGGCGGCGAGCCGTTGCGTTGCCATGCCGGTCATCGAGTGGCCGATCACGTGAAAGCGCGGCCAGCCGAGACGATCCGCGAGCGCCAGGCAGTCGGCGGAGATTTCGTCGACGGTACAGGCGCCGGCCAGATGGATGGATTCGCCGTAGCCGCGCAGGTCGGCGAATACGTACGTGAATGCCGCTTCGTCGAGATAGGGCAGCAGCGCCGTGTAGTTCGTATGGTCGCCGAGCCAGTCGTGCAGGACCATCACGCATTCGGGGCCGGTGCCGTGCTGCAGGTAGCCGAGGCCGCTGTCCGGGCCGGAGGCGAGGGTGTCGATACGGTTCATTTCAAGGGGTTTCCTTTTGGTTGGCGGAACCAAAACGAAACGCCCTCCCGGCGGACCGGGAGGGCGTCTTGAAAGTGGATCGATCGTATCGGGCCGCTCGGCGAAAGTCAACGCTCAGAGCGCCATCCCGCCCGACACCTCGATGCGCTGCCCGTTGACCCAACGGTTGTCGTCCGACAGCAGCGACGCGATCATCGGCCCGATGTCGTCGGGCTCGCCCGCACGGCCGAGCGCCGTCCATTCCGCGACGCGCCGGTTGACCTCGGGGTTGTCGCGCACCATCCCGCCGCTGAAGTCGGTTGCCACCGCGCCCGGTGCGACGACGTTCACCGCGATGCGGTGCGGGCCGAGCTCCTTGGCCAGATAGCGCGTCAGCACCTCGACCGCCCCCTTCATCGACCCGTACGCGGCGCTGCCCGGCACGGCGACGCGTGTGAGGCCCGACGACACGTTCACGATGCGGCCGCCGTCGCGGATCAGCGGCAGCAGCGCTTGCGTGAGAAAGAACACGCCCTTGAAGTGCACGCGATAGAGCGCGTCGAGATCGGCTTCGGTCGTCTCGGCGATCGGCGCGTGATGCGACGTGCCTGCATTGTTGACGAGGAAGTCGAACCGGTCGGCGCCCCAACCGGCCAGGGCTTCGCGGAGCTGCCCGGCGAAGCGGTCGAACGTTGCGCTGTCGCCCGTATCGAGCGGCAGCGCGATCGCGGCTGGCCCGGCGTCGGCGGTCAGCGCGACGACGTGATCGGCCTCGGCGCGATTCGAGTGATAGGTGAAGATCGAGCGCACGCCGCGCTGCGCGAGATGCAGCACCGTATTGCGGCCAAGCCCGCGGCTGCCGCCGGTGACGACGGCGATTTTCGGGGTGGAAGGGTTCGATTGTGCTGCTGTCATGCTGGGCTCCTGATCGAAGTCGGTGACGAACAGCGCCAAGCGTACGGCGGCAGCCGCGGCGGCTGAATGCCGGAACCGGCCGCGTTCTTGCCTGATCCTGCCCGACCGCCCCGGGAAGCGTGGCGCCGCGTGTACCATCCGGACATCGGGATACGGAGGGTGGCTGCATGTCGGACGAACTGGTCGAACGTGTCGCGCGCCTGACGGGTGCGCCGGGCGAAGAGAGCCCGGTCGCGACGGCGATCGACGGGTTGATCCTGCTGCGCTCCAACCGCGAGAAGCTGCCCGCGCCGCTGATCATGAAACCGGCGCTGTGCGTCGTCGTGCAGGGCGCGAAGTGGACGACGTTCGGCGGGCGGCGCTACGACTACGGGCCCGGCCGCGCGCTCGTCGTCAGCGTCGAGATGCCGGCGACGAGCCGGATCGTCAAGGCGAGCGAGACCGAGCCGTTCCTTGGCCTCGTGCTCGAATTCTATCTCGCGATGATGCGTGAAGTGCTCGAACGACTCGACACGCCGCCGCCGCAACAGCCTGGCGCGATCGGCCATGGCGTGTGCGTGACCGATTTCGGCGGGCCGCTCGCCGATTGCGTGCTGCGGATGATGCGGTTGCTCGATACGCCGGACGCGATTCCGGTCGTCGCGCCGCTCGTGAAGCGGGAGATCTGCTACTGGCTGCTCGCGGGGCCGCACGGCGGCGAAGTCTCGCGCGTCGTGTTCGCCAACGGCCATGCGCAGCGCGTCGTCGCGGCGATCCATGCGCTGCGCGGCCAGTTCGCCGAGGCGATCCGCGTCGAGGATCTCGCCGCCGTCGCGCAGATGAGCCCGTCGGCATTCCATCGGCAATTCAAGGCGCTGACGTCGATGACGCCGCTGCAGTACCAGAAGCAGTTGCGTCTGCTGGAAGCGCGGCACCTGATGGTGACGGGCGCGGCGAATGCGGAAACGGCCGCGTATCGGGTCGGCTACGAAAGCGCGTCGCAGTTCAGCCGCGAATATGCGCGGATGTTCGGTGCGCCGCCGCGGCGCGATGTCGTCACGCTGAAAACCGCGTCGGCCGACAGCTGAACGCGCGCGCCGCGACGCGGTTCGCGTGCGGCTTTACGTGCGGGCCGGCGCAGTCGTACACTCGTCGGCAATTCGCGGCCCGCGCCGTGGCTTTCAATGCCTTCAGTGGCTTTCAGCGGGCCAACGACCGTGCCAGCAGGACTTTCGTCGCGCGACGCCAGGAGGCGCCATGAGTGCAGACGCAGCCCCCGCATCCCCGTCGGTTCAGGATCGCATCCAGCACGTGTTCGTGCTGATGCTCGAGAACCGTTCCTTCGATCACCTCTTTGCGCTGTCGGGCTACCCCGACATCGTTGCCGCCTCGCCCGGCAACAGCAACGCGTACGGCGACGCGGTCTATCCGTTCGGCGGCGGCGCGCCTGACCGGATGCCGACCGATCCGTGCCACGAATTCAAAGACGTGCTCGAACAGCTCTGTGGCGCGGGCGTGCCGTTCGTGAAAGGGCAGCCGTATCCGCCGGTCGGCAATACCGGGTTCGTGTCGAACTACGCGACATCGCATTCCGAAGGCACACCGCCGCAGCCGGCCGACGCGGGCAAGATCATGCAGGGCGTCAGTATCGCGACGCAGGCGCCGTCGCTGTACGCGCTCGCGAACGCGTTCGTGCTGTGCGACGCGTGGCATGCGTCGATGCCGGGGCCGACCTGGCCGAACCGCTTCTTCTTGCACGGCGCGTCGTCGGCCGGGCTCGATCATTCGCCGACCAAGGAAGAAATGGCCGGATGGGACGCGTTCGACGGCTTTCCCTATCCGAAGGGCTCGATCTTCGCCGCGCTCGGCGACGACAACTGGCGCATCTACCAGGACCAGACAGGCGACCCGCTCGGCCACGTGCCGCAGGTCGCGTCGCTGAAGGGCATCAGCTTCTTCGACATCGACGACCTCGCGCATTTCGAGGCCGATCTCGCGGCCGGCTATACGGCGCGCTATACGTTCATCGAGCCCGGTTACGGCGACATCGTGCACGGCACCTATCAGAACGGCAGCTCGCAGCACCCGATGGATGGCCTGGCCGGTGGCGACCAGCTCGCCGCGCGCGTGTACAACGCGATCCGCAATTCGCCGGTGTGGAACAACAGCCTGCTCGTGATCTGCTACGACGAGCATGGCGGCTTCTACGATTCGGTCAGGCCGGGCGCCGCGCCGCCGCCGAACGATGGTGCGGCGGCGACGTTGAACGCGAGCGGCTTCGGGTTCGACGTGTACGGCGTGCGGGTGCCGGCGATCGTGATTTCGCCGTGGGTCGCGGCCGGGCAGGTCGACCATACGCCGTACGATCATGCATCGGTCGCCGCGACGCTCGAGCGGCTGTTCGGCCTCGCACCGCTGACGGATCGCGACCGTCTCGCGAACGACCTGCTGGCGCTCGTCACGGCGACGTGCCGCACCGACTGCCCGCAAAGGATCGGATCATGAGTACGACACCGACATTCGACCCGCGCGATGCATTGCCCGTGCGCGACGGCACGAGCCTGATCGCGTTTCTGCACATCCTGAAGAAAGCGCATGCGGCGCTGGTCGGTCATGACAAGGCCCATCAGCGCTTCAGCGAGATCGTCACGCGCGGGCAGGCGCGGCAATACATCGAGGAGCTGATGCCGTCGCTGCTGCAGGCGCGCGAAGCGCATCGGCACAAGCGGCACGGCGGGAAGCATCATTGACGGCAACGGCAACGGCAACGGCAACGGCAACGGCAACGGCAACGGCAACGGCAACGGCAACGGCAACGGCAACGGCAACGGCAACGGCAACGGCAACGGCAACGGCAACGGCAACGGCAACGGCAACGGCAA
>NZ_JAAGPB010000263.1:0-11927 GCF_017104585.1 Burkholderia sp. Ac-20392 | reverse complement strand
GCGGTGCTCACGCGGCGCTTGCGCGCGAGCGGATGATCCTTCGGGCAGACGGCGACGAGCCGGTCGGCGCCCGCATACAACACCTCCAGCGACGCATCGAACGTGTCGCCGCCGGTCAGGCCGAGATCGGCTTCCTCGTTGCGCACGAGCGCGGTGACGAGGCTCGCGACGCCGTCGCGGATCTCGAAGCCCGCGCGCGGCACGTCGCGCCGGAACGACTGGATCAGCTCGGGCAGCATGCTGGACGCGAAGGTCGGCAGGCATGCGAGCCGCACCGTGCCGCTCGTGCCTTCGCCGAGCGCGCGCGCATCGCGCAGCACGCGCTCCATGTCGTCGAGCGAGCGCTGCAGCAGCGGCAGCAGCTCGCGCCCGGTCTGCGTGAGCGCGACGCTGCGGCTGTTGCGATCGAACAGACGCGCACCGACGATCTCCTCGAGCCGGCGGATCTGCACGGTCAGCGCAGGCTGCGACAGGTGCAGGCGCGCGGCCGCGCGCGTGAAGTTGCCGGCCTGCGCGACGGTGACGAACGCGCGAATGTCGCGAAGATTCAGATCCATAACGGTTCGTGATTGCTGCGATCAAATCATTTCAATTGTGCTATTGCTGCGCCGACCTTACGCTCGTCTCCAACAAAAGACAAGGTAGGAGACACGGATGCTGCCGTTACTCGGGCTTGGCACGATCGTCGTGCTGCTGGCCGCGATTCTGTCGAAGCGGATGTCGCCGCTCGTCGCGCTGATCATCGTGCCGATCGCCGCGTCGCTGATCGGCGGCTTCGGGCTGCACACCAGCAAGTTCGTCATCGACGGGCTGAAGGGGCTCGCGCCCGTCGTCGGGATGTTCGTGTTCGCGATCCTCTATTTCGGGACGATCACCGACGCCGGCACGCTCGACCCGATCATCGACCGCATCCTGCGCGCGGTCGGCACGCGGCCGACGCGCATCGTGATGGGCACGACGCTGCTCGCGCTGCTGATCCACCTCGACGGCTCGGGCGCCGTCTGCTTTCTCGTGACGATTCCGGCGGTGCTGCCGCTGTACGACCGGCTGAAGATGGACCGGCGCGTGCTGGCCGCCGCGGTGTCGATGGCCGCGGGCATCAACTTCCTGCCGTGGACGGGGCCGATGATCCGCGCGTCGGCGTCGCTGCACCTGCCGGTGTCGGCGCTGTTCAATCCGCTGATCCCGGTGCAGGCGATCGGGCTCGTGTTCGTGTTCGGCGCCGCGTACTGGCTCGGGCGGCGCGAGGAGAAGCGGCTCGGCCTGTCGCGCGACGATGCGTCGATCCCGCTGCCGACGCGCGAGCTGACACCCGACGAGCAGGCGCTGCGCCGGCCGCACCTGTTCTGGTTCAACCTGGTGCTGACGCTCGTCGTGCTCGGCACGATGGTCGTGATGGGCGAGAAGATCCCGCCCGCGATCATGTTCATGGTCGGGCTGTGCATCGCGCTGATGGTGAACTACCCGGACGTCGACATGCAGAGGAAGCGCATCGACGCGCATGCGCGCGCCGCGCTGATGATGGCCGGCATCCTGCTCGCGGCCGGCGTGTTCACGGGGATCATGCAGGGCAGCGGCATGCTGAAGGCGATGGCGCAGGCGGCGGTCGGCTTCGTGCCGCCGTCGATGGCCGGGCACATCCCGGTGGTGCTCGGCTTCGCGTCGATGCCGCTCAGCATGCTGTTCGATCCCGATTCGTTCTACTTCGGCGTGCTGCCCGTGATCGCGGAGGTGGCCGGCCAGCTCGGCGTGCCGGCCGTGCAGGTCGGGCAAGCTGCCTTGCTCGGCCAGATGACGACCGGGTTCCCGGTCAGCCCGCTGACGCCCGCGACCTTCCTCGTCGTCGGCCTGTGCGGCATCGAGCTGGCCGAGCACCAGAAATTCACGTTCCCGCTGCTGTTCGGCGCCTCGATCGTGATGACGATCGCATGCGTCGTACTGGGCATCTTTTGATCTTTCCCGGCGGTGCACCCGCCGGACGACGGTACGGACATGACAGCAAAGCAACCTGAACGACGCGTGCGCATCGGCGCGGGCGCCGGCTACTCGGGCGACCGGATCGAGCCCGCGGTCGAACTGGCCGAACACGGGCAGCTCGACTATCTCGTCTTCGAATGCCTGGCCGAGCGCACGATCGCGATCGCGCAGCAGGCGCGGCGCAAGGATCCGGCACTCGGCTACGACCCGCTGCTCGACGCGCGGATGCACGCGGTGCTGCCGGTCGCCGCGCCGAAAGGCGTGCGCATCGTGTCGAACATGGGCGCGGCGAATCCGCGTGCGGCCGCGCGGCGCACTGCGCAGATCGCGCAATCGCTTGGTTTCGCGAAGCTGAAGGTCGCGGCGGTCGAAGGCGACGACGTGCTCGACGTGGTGCTGCGCGGCGCGTTCCGCTTCGAGGAATCGGGCGATGACGTCGCCGCGTATCGCGACCGCATCGTGTCCGCGAATGCGTACCTCGGCGCCGCGCCGATCGTCGATGCGCTCGCGGCCGGCGCGGATGTCGTGCTGACCGGGCGCGTCGCCGATCCGTCGCTGTTCACCGCGCCGCTGATCCACGCATTTGGCTGGCAGATGGACGACTGGGACACGCTTGGCGCTGCGACGGTCGTCGGCCACCTGCTCGAATGCGCGGGGCAGGTGACGGGCGGCTATTTCGCCGATCCCGGTTACAAGGACGTGCCGAACCTCGCGCGGCTCGGGTTTCCGATCGGCGAAGTCGCGGCCGACGGCTCGGTCGTGATCACCAAGGTGCCGCACGCGGGCGGCCGCGTGAGCGCGGCAACCTGCAAGGAACAGCTGCTCTACGAGATTCACGATCCGGCGCGCTATCTGCAGCCCGACGTCGTCGCGGATTTCACGCGCGTGGCGGTCGTGGAGGAGGCGGCCGATCGCGTGCGCGTGACGGGCGGGCGCGGCACCGCGCGGCCCGACACGTTGAAGGTGTCGGTGGCTTACGTCGACGGCTGGATCGGCGAAGGCCAGATCTCGTACGGCGGCCCGGGGGCGCTCGAACGCGCGCGTCTTGCGCTCGGGATCGTCCGCGAGCGGCTGGCATTGACCGGCGTTGCCGCGACCGAGTTGCGCTTTGACCTGATCGGCGTCGATGCGCTGTACGGCGACGCAACGCCCGTCGTGCGCGGCGAGCCGGCTGAAGTGCGCGTGCGGGTGGCCGGCCGTGCGGCGAGCGCCGCCGAAGCGGCGCGCATCGGCAACGAAGTCGAGACGCTCTATACGAACGGGCCGGCTGGCGGCGGCGGCGCGTTCAAGTCGACGCGCGAGGTGATCGCCGTGCAGTCGGTGCTGTTGCCGCGCGCGGCCGTGACGCCGTCGTTTTCATTCGTGGAGGCATGATGCAACTGCGTGAACTGGCGCATGCGCGCACCGGCGACAAGGGCAATACGCTGAACGTATCGGTGATCTGCCACGATCCGCGCCATTACGATCATCTTCGTACGCACCTGGATGCTGACGTCGTGAAGGCATGGCTCGCGGGCATCGTGCACGGCGACGTCGTACGTTACGAATTGCCGGCGCTCGGCGCATTCAATTTCGTGCTGCGCGATGCGCTCGGCGGCGGCGTCACGCGCTCGCTCGCGCTCGACGCGCACGGCAAGTCGGTCAGTTCCGCGCTGCTGGCGATCGAGGTGCCCGACCCGGCGTGACGGATGTCGGCGCCGGAGGCGGACAGGCGCTTACGGAATCAGCAGTTCGCGCAGGCCGTTGGCGTGCTCGATGCGTTCGCCGGCGATGTGCAGGCGCTGATCCCGGCGATAGTCGTAGACCGCACGCGACGCGGCGAGCTGGTCGAAATCGAGTTCGACCGCATGACGCGATTCGGTATTGCCGGCTTCGAAGATCAGGTTGCCGAACGGATCGGCCGCGAGGCTGCCGCCCGCGAACACGACGTCGTGCGTGCTGCCGCCGACGCGGTTGGCGACCACCGCGAACACCTGGTTCTCCATCGCCCGCGCCGTGGCCGACGTGCGGTGGACGGGGCGGTACGGCTCCATGTTGCCGTCGGTGATGAGGATCAGCTCGGCGCCGAGCGCGGCGAGCGCGCGGCCGGTTTCGGGGAATTCGTTGTCGTAGCAGATCAGCAGGCCGATCCGCACGCCGCGCCATTCGATCGTCGCGTAACGGTCGCCGGGCAGGACGACGCCGTGCTCGCTCACCCACAGATGCGTCTTGCGATAGCGCAGCGCGATGCCGTCCGGCGTGACGAACACGGTGGTGTTGTAGAAGCGGCCGCCGTCGTTCTCGATCAGCCCGACCACGACCGCCACATCGCGTGCACGTGCGGCCGCGATGACCGCGCCGACGCTCGGGCCGTCGAGCGGCTCGGCGCATTCGGCCAGATTCGACGGATCGAGGAAGCCGGTGAGCTGCGCCTCCGGGAACATCACGACGTCGGTGCCCGGTGCGCAGGTTGCGATCGCTTCGAGCGTGCGCTGCAGGTTGTAATGCGTGTCGCCGTCGCGACCGGCGAGCTGGACGATATCGAGCTTCAGTTTCATGACGATTTCGGTAGCAGAGGCCCGTCGCCGGTGGCGCCGGAAGGGTGGGTAGGCCCCAGTATGCGCCGAAGCGGCGAATTTCCCATCCCGCCGGTGCGTTAACCCTTCGGGGGTATTGATCTTGCCGCCGCGGACAGCGTGGTTGCGTCGCCCCACACGTCGTCGGGGCTGGCGAGCAGGTGGCCTGCGAGGATGTAGTCGCCCTGGCGCATCGCGCGCGTTTCGAGTGCGACGAGTTCGCGATCGGCGACGCTGCCGAGGTCGAACCGGCAATAGAGCGTGCGGCGCCGGAACGTGGCTTTCGGGCGCGTGAGGCCTGCGACCAGCGCGTCGCGCGAATGCACGGCGATGTGTTCGTGGCTGCGATAGGTGACGCGGATCCCGCGTCGGGCGCCGAGGCCGTCCAGTTCGGCGATGTCCTGCCAGCCGCTCTCGTAGTTGAGGTCGAGCGACGCGGTGTCGGCCGCGGCGATCAGGCGCAGCGCTTCGTCGCGGCTGTGCGCTTGCTTGCTTGTCATCTACCCGCTCCCCCCGGGCGCGGACGCGCCGTCACGATCGTCGTCGCGCTTGCGCTGCCGTCCTGCCGCCGGCACACATGGCAAAGTCCGAAAAAAACGCCGACCCTTGTGCAAGGGTCGGCGAACAGGTCCTGACGTACGAGGGTACGGCTATCAGAACCCAGGCCATCATGTGCGCCCGCCGGCAACGAACGCACGCAATCAGACCCGCGAAGGATAGGGGCGGGCGAGCGGTTTGCCCAGAAGGTGCGGCCGATATGACGTATCGGCCGCGGGAAAGGTTTGGAATGCGATGAATTGACGTAGTCGGGGCCGCTGGCCGTCGACCGGTGCCGGGGCGCGCCGTTCGCGCGGGGGCGCCCGCCGGGCCGTGCGAACGGTGTGCGTGTTGCGCCGCGGCGTCGCGCGTCAGGGTGCCGTCTGCGCGTTCAGGAACAGCGAGAACAGCTCCGATTGCGAGTTGATCGCGAGCTTTCCGTAGATGTTGCGCCGGTGCACCTTGACCGTTTCGGCGGATATCGCCAGCTTGTTCGCGACTTCCTTGTTCGAACGCCCGCTCAGGATCAACCGGATCACGTCGAGTTCGCGCGCGGTGAGCGGCGTGCCGAGCCGCGCCATTGCCTGCTCGAAGCCGTCGTGTGCGCCGGGCCGGCGCGGCGGCGCTTGGTCCGCGGCGGCCGGCTCGAACGCGAGCCGATGCCGCATCAGCCCGGCCACCCACGGCCGGATCAGGTCGAGCAGCGCCACCTGTTCGGGGCTGAAGCGCCGCTTGCTGCCGAGCGACAGGCACAGCGTGCGCGCATCGTCGAGCACCACGTTGAACTGCACCTCGTCCTCGACGACGTTGTGCGTGAAATACAGCGTGTAGTACTCGGTATCGCGGAAGCATTCGGGCGCGACGTCGGACAGCCGGAACAGGCCGCTCTTCGGCGCGTCGCGGTTCGCGATGTAGAACGGGTCGAGCTGGTACAGGCCCTGCACGTAGTCGCGGAACAGCGGGTCGGGGCCGCCGCCTTCGTACGGGCATTCGGCGAACACCTGCGGGCGGCCGTCGCCGAACGTCAGCGCGACCCAGCTGTCGACCGCGACGTATTCCTCGATCAGCCGGATCAGGGCCAGCCAGAAGCCCGGCTGGTCGAGCGACTCGATGAGCCGCCCGACCGACCGGTGCCATGCGACATCCTGCAACGTGAGGTTCATGCGTAGGTCCATGTCGGCAGATGCGATGCGCGCTTGCGGTGCCGCGCCGTGCGTGTACGCTACGGGCTCGCGGGCCGATTCCCGCGTGCATCGAACGGAGCCTGGTTGAAGAACGAGATCGTAACGCCGGCCGGCGCGAATGGCGAGGCCGTACGCCGCCGCCGGTTCGCCGCGGCTGTCGCCGTGCATGCCGCGATGGCATGCCTGGGCGCGACGGCCTTGCCGACGGCCGCCGCCACGCCTGCGGCGGCGGCATGCAATGATCAACTGACGCAGTTGATCGTGCCGGCACTGCGGCAGACAGCGATGAACCGGCGCGACATCCACGTCGACGTGGACGAGCGTGACGGCAACGTCTATCGCCTCCGGCTGTTCACGATACCGGAGCACTCGGGCACGCCGAATCGCGAGGCGACGGTCGGCTGGGTAACACTCGATACGCAGGCGATGCGCGCGCTCGACGTCACGCGCGATCCCGAGCGGCCGGACGTACTGAACATCGACCGGCGCGCGTTGTCGGGATTCGTGTCGACGTGCGTTGCACCGGCGGCGCCGGTTCCGTCCGTGCGCAACGCCGTCGATTGCGATGCGCTGAACCGCCGCGCGCAGGCGCAAGGCGATTACGTGACGGGCAGCGACGCCGGGCGGGTCGTCATCGGCAACGGGCGCCTGCCGTTCCATTCCGCGCCGGACGATGCATGCCGGATCGACGGGGTGTTCGTCGTCGAGCACGACCACGTCGATGCACGGACCGACTATGGCCGTTTCACGTCGGTCGTCTATCTGAATCCGCGCACACGCCGCATCGCCGAAGGGTGGGTGTCAACCGCGCGGCTGAAGCCGGACGGCACCGGCATCGCGCCACGGCAACCGTGATCGTGTGGCCCCGCCACCATCCAGCACACATCCTTTCGACCAGAACGATCCTCGTCATGACAGTCCCGCACCGGAACACACGTCTGAAGCCGCTCGCGGCTTCGCTCGCCGCGCTCGGCGCACTCGCGGTGCTGACCGCACTCTCTGCGTTGTCGCCCGTTTATGCGGCCGAGCCGGCCCAGCCTGATCGTCTGTTGAAAACCTTCATCCACGACACGTATGGCAAGTGGCGTGCGGACCGCAAGGGCTGGCAGGCGGACGGGGACGATCTAATCCATGCGCCGTGCGGTTCGCTGCGCGTCGCGACCGCGGATGGGCCGCGCACGCTGCTCGCGATGTGCGGCGAGACCGAGGCGGCGGTGCAGAACGGGATGCCGGGGATGGATTCGGACGCAACGACCGGCACGATCGACCTGTACGTGCTGAAGCCGGCGGCCAGCGGCACGACGCTCGAGCCGATCGTGAAGAAAACGGAGATCGCGTCGGGCAAGCGCGGCGAGCCGGGCACGGTGCGCATCGAGCGGCTCGGGCCGCACCTGTTCGGGTTCGTCATCGGCGAAAGCGACATGCGGCAAGGTTATACGCAAAGCTTCCGCGCGATCTGGCTGCCGGTCGGCAATGTGCTGGTGCTGGCGGCGGCGCGCATCGACGAGGCGCTCGACAACGCGGACTCGACCGAATGTGCGAACGCCCAGGCGCGTTGCGAGGAACGTCGCTTCGAGATCGCGCCGGACCTGAGCGGCACCGGCGACGTCTATCCGTTGACGGTCACGGAAACGGGCACACGCGGCGACAAGGCCATCCGCGCACGCTATACGGTGAAGTTCGACACGGCGCGTGGCCGCTACGTCGTGCCGAAGGCATTGCGCGAAGGGTACTGATCCTTCGCGCGCAGGAACGGGCGGCGTTGCGCCGCCCGCGCCTTACACGTACAGATACCGCACGAGGTGGAAGAACACCGGCGCGGCGAAGCAGATCGAGTCGACGCGATCGAGCATCCCGCCGTGGCCCGCGATCATCGAGCCCCAGTCCTTGGTGCCGAGCGAGCGCTTGACGGCCGACAGCACGAGGCCGCCGACGAAGCCCGCGATCACGATCGCGAGCGAGATGCCGAACGCCGACCCGAAGCTGAACGGCGTCACGCGATACAGCGATGCGCCGCACAGCGTGGCCAGCAAGCCGCCGCCGACGAACCCTTCGATCGTCTTCGACGGCGACAGCTGCGGCGCGATCTTGCGCTTGCCGAACAGCTTGCCGACCACGTATTGCAGCACGTCGCTGATCTGCACGACGAACAGGAAGAAGAACAGCAGCAGCGCGTTCTGCCCCGCGTAGTGCGGAATGTCGAGGATCAGCACGGCCGGCGCATGGCTCAACCCGTACACGCACACCATCAGCGCCCAGTTGATCTTCGCGTTGCGGCTGAGGAACTCGCGCGTGTCCTGCGTGAGTGCCGACACGAGCGACATCGCGAAGAACAGGTGCACGGGCACGAAGATCGAATACATCCCGTACCAGTTGATCCCGAGCAGCAGGTACTGCACGGGGATTGCGACGAAGAACGCGATGAACAGCGTCGTATGGTCGCTCGCGGTGGTTGGCGTGAGCGTGATGAATTCACGCAGCGTCAGGTAGGACAGCACCGCGAACACCAGATACGTGATGTTGTTGCCGAGGCCGATCGCGATGGCCATGATCGCGATCATCGCCCACCACGCACGGATGCGCTGGTTCAGGTTGACGATGGTCGCGCTCGTGCCGCCGCTGCGTGCGCCGAGGATCGCGCCGATCACGGTCGCGACGACGAGCACGCCCGTGACGCCCGCGACCAGTTCCCAGAAAATTGTTCGCATTGTTGATATCCGGAAAGGGGAGAAGAGGGCGCCGCGTTCAGCCGGCCGGCCGCTGCGGCGGCGCGAGCGCGACGACTGCGTCGCGCATGCGGGCGAGGAACGTCGGCTTGTCTTCCTGGGCGCCGAGCGCGTCGTTCGCGCCGAAGTGCACCTTGCAGATCAGCGGCACCGGCCAGATCGCGCCCTTCGGCATGATCCGTTGCAGGTTCTCGAGATAGACGGGCGCGAGCGCGACGTCCGGAAACTCGGTCGCGAGGTGGAACAGCCCGCTCTTGAACGGCTGCGGGAGGATCTCCGCGCCGCGCGTGCCTTCCGGGAAGATGATGATCGAATGGCCCTGCTTGAGCGCGTCGCGCACCGGGTCGAGCGGGTCGCCGCCGGATTCGCGGTGACGGTCGATCAGCACGACGTTCAGCAGCTTCTGCGCGATGTGGCGCTTCATGTCGCTGCTGTCCCAGTAGTCGCGCGCGGCGACCGGACGCACGACCGCGCGCACGTTGCGCGGCAGCGCGGCGAGGATCGCGAGCGTGTCGATGTGGCTCGTGTGGTTCGAGAAGTAGATCTTCTGCGTCGGGGATGGCGGCGCCTGATGCCAGACCGGATAAGCGCCGGCGACGAGCCGCACGATGGACAGCAGGAAATCGCGCTGCCAGACGTTGAGGATGTTCATCGTCGCTGCGCCTCCTGCCTGCCTGCATGGCCCGCTGCGCTTGAGCGGCGGGCGGGACCCCGGAATGCCGGCGCGGCAGGATGCGCGCCGGACGGCCCTTGTTTAAATTTTTTCAAATTCGTGGCTGCCTGTCGCAGGTCCGCGATAATCGGACGGTTCGCCGTCACACGCTGTTGCGTCGCGGCGAATGCGCCGGTCGGCGGCGTGATAATCGGCTGTTGCACGAGTGCCCGTTTGCAGTTCGAATGGATCTCGCTGCGATCGGGCCAGCGGATTATCGCGAGTTTCCGTCAAAAACGCCAGATTGGCGCCGCGTGTGCGGGCCGGGCGCCTGCTTGACGCATCGGGGCCGCTCGGCGACGATTAGGGCCGTCCATGGAAGGCCGTCCAAGGCCGTTTCGCCGCCCGGGGCATGGCGGCGGGAAACGTATCCGACTGTGCCGCGCAAATAAAACGATGAGCCTCTACGCACTCAAACCCAAATTCCAGAACCGTCTGCGCCCGTTCGCGAACGCGCTTGCCGAGCGCGGCGTCACGGCCAACCAGGTCACGCTGTTCGCAGCCGGCGGCTCGATCGTCGTCGGCGCGCTCGCCGGCCTCGGCGTGTTTGCCCGCGCGCTGTTCCTGCTGATTCCGCTGTGGCTGTTCGCGCGGATGGCGCTCAACGCGATCGACGGGATGCTCGCGCGCGAGCACGACCAGAAAAGCACGCTCGGCGCGTACCTGAACGAACTCGGCGACGTCGTGTCCGATATCGCGCTGGTGCTGCCGTTTCTCGCAATTCCCGCGTTCGCTCCGGCAGACGTCTGGCTGTTCGCGCTGACGGCGGTGATCGTCGAATGCGCGGGGCTGATCGGCCCGCTGGTCGGCGTGAGCCGTCGCTACGACGGCCCGTTCGGCAAGAGCGACCGCGCGCTCGCCCTCGGCGCGTTCGCGCTGTGGATCGGGCTCGGGTTTCCGGTCGGCGGCGTCGCAGCATGGCTGTGGCGGCTGCTGATCGTGCTGTCGATCGTCACTGTGGTGCGGCGCGTGCAGGCCGGCATCGCGGAAAAGGGCGGTTGAAAAGGTCGTCCAGAGCGGTTGCGGTACCGGGCGCCGGAGGGCGGCGCACCAAGATTCAAATAACGAAACGAGAGAGAAACGCATGAGCGCACGCATGGCCCGCGAGGCCGACTTCATCACGCACGACGGCGAAACGCTGTTCTATCGTCACTGGCCCGCCACGGGCCCGCGCTGCCGCGGCGCCATCGTGTTGCTGCACCGCGGCCACGAACACTCGGCGCGCGTCGCGCACTTGGTCGACGAGCTCGACCTGCCCGATTTCGCGTTCTTCGCGTGGGATGCGCGCGGCCACGGCCGCTCGCCCGGCGCGCGCGGCTACAGCCCGAGCGCGGCCGCGTCGGTGCGCGACCTGCAGACCTTCGTCGAACATATCCGCGACACGCACGGCATCGCGATCGAGGACATGGCCGTGGTCGGCCAGAGCGTCGGCGCGGTGCTCGCGGCCACCTGGGCGCACGATTATGCGCCGCCGATCCGTGCGCTCGTGGTCGCGTCGCCTGCGTTCCACATCAAGCTCTACGTGCCGTTCGCGCGGCCGGGCCTGCGGCTGATGCACAAGCTGCGCGGGCTGTTCTACGTGAACAGCTACGTGAAGCCGAAATTCCTCACGCACGATCCCGAGCGGATCGCGAGCTATGCATCCGATCCGCTGATCACGCGGCCGATCGCGGTCAACATGCTGCTCGACCTGCACGACACCGCGCAGCGGATCGTCGCCGACGCGGCCGCGATCACCGTGCCGACGCAACTGCTGATCTCGGGCGCCGACTGGGTCGTGCATCGCGGCCCGCAGGACCGCTTCTTCGAACGCCTCGGCGCCGCGCGCAAGGAGCGCATCGTGCTGCCGGGCTTCTATCACGACACGCTCGGCGAACGCGACCGCGCACAGGCGCTCGCACCGCTGCGTGCATTCGTGCTGCGCGAGTTCGATGCACCGAGCCCGCGTGTTTCGCTCGCCGACGCCGACCGGCGCGGCGCGTTCCATGACGAGTACGCGGCGCTCGGCCGGCCACCCGCGAATGCGTTCGCGCGGGCGTACTGGGCGCTCACGCGCGCCGGTCTGAAGGCCGGCGGCGCGTTGTCGGACGGCATCGCGCTCGGGCTGCGGCTCGGCTTCGATTCGGGCTCGACGCTCGACTACGTGTACCGCAACCGCGCGCAGGGGCGCCTCGGCGTCGGCGCGCTGATCGACCGCACCTATCTCGATTCGCCGGGCTGGATCGGCATCCGACAA
>NZ_JAAGPB010000262.1:0-12230 GCF_017104585.1 Burkholderia sp. Ac-20392 | reverse complement strand
CCGCCCCGGCTGCAGCGCCCGCCGCCAGCAGTTGACCGTCGCGGCCCGGCCGGGCTGCGACCAACCCGCGCCGCCGGCGCGGTTCATTGACGGCAGATGATGAAAAAGACGACCCTGAAATCGGTGTTTCTGACCGGCCTGCTGGTTCTCGTCCCGCTCGCGATCACGCTGTGGGTGCTCGGTCTCATCATCGGCACGATGGACCAGACATTGCTCCTGCTGCCGGAATCGTGGCAGCCCGAGCGGATGCTCGGCTTCCATCTGCCGGGGATCGGCGCGGTGCTGACGCTCGCGTTCATCTTCGTCGTCGGGCTGGCCACGCAGAACTTCATCGGCCAGAAGCTCGTCACGTGGTGGAACGCCGTGGTGCGTCACATCCCGGTCGTCGGGCCGATCTACACGAGCGTCAAGCAGGTGTCGGACACGCTGCTGTCGAGCAGCGGCAACGCGTTCCGCAAGGCGCTGCTGATCGAATACCCGCGTCGCGGCTCGTATACGATCGCGTTTCTGACCGGCACGCCGGGCGGCGACGTGCTCAATCATCTGACGGAAGAATACGTGAGCGTCTATATCCCGACGACGCCGAACCCGACGTCGGGCTTCTTCCTGATGCTGCCGAAGAGCGAAGTCATCGAACTCGACATGTCGGTCGATGCCGCGCTCAAGTACATCGTCTCGATGGGCGTGGTGGCGCCCCCGGCGCCGGCTCCGGCGCCCGCACGCCGCCCCGTCGAGCCGCCGCTGTAAGTAAAGAATCATCGCCCGGGCCGCGCGTTGCGGCGCCCGTTGATCAAACCGAACGAAAGCAAACATCATGTCGATGCGTACTGAATACTGCGGTCTCGTGACCGAACACCTGCTGGGCCAAACCGTGTCGCTGTGCGGCTGGGTGCAGCGCCGCCGCGATCACGGCGGTGTGATCTTCATCGACCTGCGCGATCGTGAAGGCCTCGTGCAGGTGGTGTGCGACCCGGATCGCGCGGAAATGTTCGCGACCGCCGAAGGCGTGCGCAACGAGTTCTGCGTGCAGATCAAGGGCCTCGTGCGCAACCGTCCGGAAGGCACGGTCAACGCCGGCCTGAAGAGCGGCAAGATCGAAGTGCTGTGCCACGAACTGATCGTGCTGAACGCGTCGGTCACGCCGCCGTTCCAGCTCGACGACGACAACCTGTCGGAAACGACGCGCCTCACGCACCGCGTGCTCGACCTGCGCCGTCCGCAGATGCAGCACAACCTGCGCCTGCGCTACCGCGTCGCGATCGAAGCGCGCAAGTACCTCGACGAGCAGGGCTTCATCGACATCGAAACGCCGATGCTGACGAAGAGCACGCCGGAAGGCGCGCGTGACTACCTCGTGCCGTCGCGCACGAACGCGGGCCAGTTCTTCGCGCTGCCGCAGTCGCCGCAGCTGTTCAAGCAGCTGCTGATGGTCGCGAACTTCGACCGTTACTACCAGATCACCAAGTGCTTCCGCGACGAAGACCTCCGTGCCGACCGTCAGCCGGAATTCACGCAGATCGACTGCGAAACGTCGTTCCTCGGCGAGCAGGAAATCCGTGACCTGTTCGAAGACATGATCCGTCACATCTTCAAGACGACGATCGACGTCGAACTCGACGCGACCTTCCCGGTGATGCCGTACTCGGAAGCGATGGCGCGTTTCGGTTCGGACAAGCCGGACCTGCGTGTGCAGCTCGAATTCACCGAGCTGACCGACGCGATGAAGGACGTCGACTTCAAGGTGTTCAGCACGCCGGCCAACGCGAAGGACGGCCGTGTCGCGGCACTGCGCGTGCCGAAGGGCAGCGAGCTGTCGCGCGGCGACATCGACGGCTACACGGAATTCGTGCGCATCTACGGCGCGAAGGGCCTTGCATGGATCAAGGTCAACGAGAAGGCGAAGGGCCGTGACGGCCTGCAGAGCCCGATCGTCAAGAACCTGCACGACGCATCGATCGCGGCGATCCTCGAGCGCACCGGCGCTGAAGACGGCGACATCATCTTCTTCGCGGCCGACCGTGCGAAGGTCGTCAACGACAGCCTCGGCGCACTGCGCCTGAAGATCGGCCATTCGGAATTCGGCAAGGCGAACGGCTTCGTCCATGCCGGCTGGAAGCCGCTGTGGGTCGTCGACTTCCCGATGTTCGAATACGACGACGAAGATGCGCGCTACGTTGCTGCGCACCACCCGTTCACGAGCCCGAAGGACGAGCACCTCGAGTACCTCGAGACCGACCCGGGCCGTTGCCTCGCGAAGGCGTACGACATGGTGCTGAACGGCTGGGAAATCGGCGGCGGCTCGGTGCGTATCCACCGCGAGGAAGTGCAGAGCAAGGTGTTCCGCGCGCTGAAGATCGGTGCGGAAGAAGCGCAACTGAAGTTCGGCTTCCTGCTGGACGCGCTGCAGTACGGCGCGCCGCCGCACGGCGGTATCGCATTCGGCCTCGACCGCATCGTCACGATGATGGCCGGCGCCGATTCGATCCGCGACGTGATCGCATTCCCGAAGACGCAACGTGCGCAGGATCTGCTCACGCAAGCGCCGAGCCCGGTCGACGAGCGTCAGCTGCGCGAACTGCACATCCGTCTGCGTCAGCCGGAGCAACCGAAGGCGTAACGCGCTTCGTATCCGGTCGTGTGTGCGTTCGCGCGCACACGGCGCACATGAAAAAGGCGCAGCGATGCGCCTTTTTCGTTTTTTGCGGTACAGTCGCAGCACTTGCCGCCCGTTCGGAGCACATGCCCGGCGCGCGGCCCCGAGCTGCATGAAACAACGATGACGAAGCCGCCGAAAATCCCCGAATCCGTTCTTGTCGTGATCTACACGCCCGACCTCGATGTGCTCGTGATCAAGCGTGCCGACCAGCCCGATTTCTGGCAATCGGTGACCGGCTCGAAAGACGCGCTCGACGAACCGCTCGCGGTCACCGCCGCGCGCGAAGTGGCCGAGGAAACCGGCATCGCGATCGGCACGCCGGACGTGCCGGCCAGCGCGCTAGTCGACTGGCGCCACCGGATCGAATACACGATCTATCCGCAATACCTGCACCGCTATGCACCGGGCGTCACGCGCAACACCGAGCACTGGTTCGGCCTGTGCGTGCCGTATCGCGTCGACGTGACGCTGTCGCCGCGCGAGCATGTCGACCATGCGTGGCTGCCGTTCCGCGAGGCGGCCGCGCGCTGCTTCTCGCCGTCGAACGCCGAAGCGATCCTGCAACTGCCCGCACGCGTGGCACTCTCGCGCGCGCCGCACGGTTCGTCCGCATGACGGCGGAAGCCCGCAAGCGCTTCGCGCAATTGCGGCAAATGTTCCTGCAGGAACGCGGTTCCGCGTCGCGGCTTGCCTTCACGTCGGGCAATACCGTGCGGCTGTGCGAAGGCGGCGGCGCATTCTTCCGGGCATTGATCGAGCGGATCGATGCCGCCCGCGAGCAGGTGATGCTCGAAACCTACATCTTCTGCGACGACGCGGCCGGCCGGCCGGTGTCGGACGCGCTGATCCGCGCGGCGCAGCGCGGCGTGCGCGTGCGCGTGATCACCGACGGCATCGGCACCGCACGCCTGCCGTTGTTCGACACATGGGTGGCAGCCGGCGTCGAGCACTGCATCTACAACCGTTTCCTGTTCGGCCGCTTCGGCTTTTCGCGCACGCATCGCAAGCTCGCGGTGATCGATCATGCCGTCGCGTTCTGCGGTGGCATCAACATCATCGACGACTATGCACAGGGCGGCGCGACGCTGCTGTTTCCGCGCTGGGATTTCGCGGTCGAGATGGCGGGGCCCGCGGTGTCCGACGTGCGCGCCGCGTTCGAACTGCAGTGGCACCGGATCATGTTCGGCCACAAACCGTATGCGCAATATGCAGCCGGGCTGCATGGCGGCGAAGCATTCCCCGACATGTTCCGGCGCTGGATGCGCAGCCACCGGTGGATCAAGGCCGGTGCACTGCGGGTCGTGACGGAGCCGAGCGTCGCGTTCGTCGCACGCGACAATGTCGTGAACCGCCGCGCGATCGAGAAGGCGTATCTCGCGGCGATCGGCCAGGCGCGCCAGCGGATCCTGCTCGCCAATCCGTACTTCATGCCGGGCCGCAAGCTGCGCCGGGCGCTGACGGGCGCAGCGCGACGCGGCGTCGACGTGCGGATCCTGATCGGCCGCAAGGAATTCGCGGCGCTTGATACGGCCGTGCCGTTCCTCTATCACGCGCTGCTGCGCGCGGGCGTGCGCGTGGCCGAATACGACAAGACGATGCTGCACGGCAAGGTGGCCGTGATCGACGACAACTGGGCGACGGTCGGCTCGT
The DNA here is from genome assembly GCF_017104585.1 of Burkholderia sp. Ac-20392. NCBI lineage: Bacteria > Pseudomonadati > Pseudomonadota > Betaproteobacteria > Burkholderiales > Burkholderiaceae > Burkholderia > Burkholderia sp. Ac-20392. The sequence continues at coordinate 7,924 of NZ_JAAGPB010000262.1, read as the reverse complement.
CGAATCTGGACGCGCTGAGCCTGATGTTGAACAATGAGGCGAATGTCGTGCTGGTGCGCTACGATGCTGTCACGAACGAACTGCGCGACGCGATCGCGGCCGCATTCGCCGACGGTCGGGAAATCGACCCTGCTCGATTCGCCGCGCGCCCGCGCATCGAGCGCATGCTGAACTGGCTCGCCTATACGGCATATCGCCTCGTGATGAAGGCGCTGACGGTCGGTGGTTACGACTGACGAAGACTAAGCGTTCGCTTCAAAAAATCTGTCCGCACGTTCGTGCGGAAAAGCCGCTCCGGTCCCGCCGGAATCGCGCAAAATAGCGGCTCGGTTAGACACCGGTTTCTAATAATTTCCTTGTTTCGCGAGCGGCCGCACTCAATAATAGTACGGCCGTTCGATTTTATTCGAACCCCCGAACGGTTACAGAAATAGCTATGCGAAAAGGCGAACAGACGCGTGCCGCGATACTTGAAGCTGCTTTGGACCTCGCCAGCCGTGATGGGCTGGAGGGGCTGACGATCGGCCTGCTGGCCGAGCGCATGCAGATGAGCAAGAGCGGTGTGTTCGCGCACTTCGGATCGCGTGAGGACCTGCAGGTCGAGGTCGTCCGCGAGTATCACCATCGTTTCGAAAACGAGGTGTTCTTTCCGAGCCTGCGCGAGCCGCGAGGCTTGCCGCGCCTTCGGGCGATGCTGGCCCGCTGGACGGAGAAGCGCATCCAGGAGGTGACGACCGGATGCATCTACATCAGCGGTGCCGTCGAGTACGACGACCGGCCTGACAGCCCCGTGCGCGAGCAGTTGATCGCAAGCGTGACGGCCTGGCGTGCCGCGATGCTGCGTGCCATTTCGCAGGCGAAGGAAGAAGGCCATCTGCGTGCGGATACGGATCCGGACCTGATGCTCTTCGAGTTGTACAGCTTCACGCTCGGCCTGCATCACGATGCACGCTTCCTGCATTCGCCGGACGCCGTGCGCCTGACGTGGGCCGCGCTGGAAAAGACGATTGTTTCGTATCAGAGCGAGAGCCGTTAGCGGCGCGTGACCCGCCCGCCAGGAGCTCGAGCCGTTTTGCCCACCTTTGGAGAGAGTCATGGGACAGTACGCCGCGCCGCTGCGCGACATGCAATTCGTGTTGCACGAGCTTCTGAACGTCGAAGCCGAAGTCAAGCAAATGCCCAAGCATGCGGACCTCGACGCCGACACGATCAACCAGGTCCTCGAGGAAGCGGGCAAGTTCTGCTCCGAGGTACTGTTCCCGCTGAACCAGGTCGGCGATCGCGAAGGCTGCACGTATGAAGGCGACGGCGTCGTGAAGACCCCGACCGGCTTCAAGGAAGCCTACCAGCAGTACGTCGAGGCCGGCTGGCCGGCACTCGGCTGCGATCCGGACTACGGCGGCCAGGGCCTGCCCGCGTTCGTGAACAACGCGCTCTACGAAATGCTGAACTCGGCGAACCAGGCCTGGACGATGTATCCGGGCCTGTCGCACGGCGCTTACGAGTGCCTGCACGCACACGGTGCGCCGGAACTGCAGCAACGCTACCTGCCGAAGCTCGTGACGGGCGAATGGACGGGCACGATGTGCCTGACCGAGCCGCACTGCGGCACCGACCTCGGCATCCTGCGCACCAAGGCCGAACCCAACGGCGACGGCTCGTACTCGATCAGCGGCACGAAGATCTTCATCTCGAGCGGCGAGCACGACATGTCGAAGAACATCGTCCACCTCGTGCTCGCGCGCCTGCCGGAAGCGCCGCAGGGTACCAAGGGGATCTCGCTGTTCATCGTGCCGAAGTTCATCCCCGACGCAGCGGGCGAGCCGGGCGAGCGCAACGGCATCAAGTGCGGCTCGATCGAACACAAGATGGGCATCCACGGCAACTCGACGTGCGTGATGAACCTCGACGGCGCGACGGGCTGGATGGTCGGCGAGCCGAACAAGGGCTTGAACGCGATGTTCGTGATGATGAACGCCGCGCGCCTCGGCGTCGGCATGCAGGGCCTCGGCCTCACGGAAGTCGCGTACCAGAACTCGCTCACGTATGCAAAGGAACGCCTGCAGATGCGTTCGCTGACGGGCCCGAAGGCACCGGACAAGCCGGCCGACCCGATCATCGTGCACCCGGACGTGCGCCGCATGCTGCTCACGCAGAAGGCCTACGCCGAAGGCGCGCGCGCATTCACGTACTGGTCCGCGCTGCAGATCGACAAGGAACTGTCGCACGGTGACGAAGCCGTGCGCAAGGAAGCGGCCGACCTCGTCGCGCTGCTCACGCCGATCATCAAGGCGTTCCTGACCGACAACGCGTTCGAGTCGACCAACCACGCGATGCAGATCTACGGCGGCCACGGCTTCATCTCCGAGTGGGGCATGGAGCAGTACGTGCGCGACGCGCGGATCAACATGATCTACGAAGGCACGAACTCGATCCAGTCGCTCGACCTGCTGGGCCGCAAGGTGCTCGGCGACATGGGCGCGAAGCTGAAGAAGTTCGGCAAGCTCGTCACGGAATTCGCGGAAGCCGAAGGCGTGAAGCCGGAAATGGCCGAGTTCATCAACCCGCTCGCCGACATCGGCGACAAGGTGCAGAAGCTGACGATGGAAATCGGCATGAAGGCGATGCAGAACCCGGACGAAGTCGGCGCTGCCGCCGTGCCGTACCTGCGTACCGTCGGTCACCTGGTGTTCTCGTACTTCTGGGCGCGCATGGCACGCCTCGCACTCGACAAGGAAGCGTCGGGCGATCCGTTCTACAAGTCGAAGCTCGCGACGGCACGCTTCTACTTCGCGCGCCTGCTGCCCGAGACGGCGTCGACGATCCGCGCCGCACGCGCCGGTTCGAAGACGATGATGGAAGTCGACGAATCGCTGTTCTAATGCGAGTCCGGGCGGGGCGCGATGCGCGCCGCCCGAACGCAACGGTTCCTGGTACTCACTTCTCCGTGCAGCCCACACCTCCCGCGCTGCACGACACTATCCGGAGACATCCCGTGAGCAATTTCCTGATTCGCAAGGTCGCCGTGCTGGGCGCCGGCGTGATGGGCGCGCAGATCGCCGCGCACCTCATCAACGCGCGCGTGCCGGTGCTGCTGTTCGACCTGCCGGCCAAGGAAGGCCCGAAAAACGCGATCGCGCTGAAGGCGATCGAGAACCTGAAGAAGCTGTCGCCCGCGCCGTTCGGCGTGAAGGACGACGCCAAGTACCTCGAAGCAGCGAACTACGAAGACGACATCGCGAAACTCGCCGAGTGCGACGTCGTGATCGAAGCGATCGCCGAGCGGATGGACTGGAAGCACGACCTGTACAAGAAGGTCGCGCCGCACATCGCACCGAACGCGATCTTCGCGACCAACACGTCGGGCCTGTCGATCACGAAGCTGTCCGAAGGTTTCTCGGACGAGCTGAAGTCGCGCTTCTGCGGCGTGCACTTCTTCAACCCGCCGCGCTACATGCACCTCGTCGAACTGATCCCGACCGCGCATACGCGTCCGGAGATCCTCGACCAGCTCGAAACCTTCCTGACGAGCATCGTCGGCAAGGGTGTCGTGCGCGCGAAGGACACGCCTAACTTCATCGCGAACCGCGTCGGCATCTTCTCGATCCTCGCGGTGATTACCGAGGCCGCGAAGTTCGGCCTGCGCTTCGACGAAGTCGACGACCTGACGGGCAGCCGCCTCGGCCGCGCGAAGTCGGCAACGTTCCGTACCGCGGACGTGGTCGGCCTCGACACGATGGCGCACGTGATCAAGACGATGCAGGACAACCTCGCCGACGATCCGTTCTTCCCGGTCTACCAGACGCCTGCCGTGCTCGCCGAACTGGTGAAGCAGGGCGCGCTCGGCCAGAAGACGGGCGGCGGTTTCTACAAGAAGGAAGGCAAGGCGATCAAGGTGCTCGACGCGAAGACGGGCACCTACGTGGATTCGGGCGCGAAGGCGGACGAAACCGTCGGCCGCATCCTGAAGCGCCCGCCGGCGGAACGCCTGAAGCTGCTGCGTGAAACGGACCATCCGCACGCGCAGTTCCTGTGGTCGATCTTCCGCGACGTGTTCCACTACATCGGCGTGCATCTCGAATCGATCGCCGACAACGCGCGCGACGTCGATCTCGCGATCCGCTGGGGCTTCGGCTGGAACGAAGGCCCGTTCGAAGGCTGGCAGGCTGCCGGCTGGAAGCAGGTCGCCGAGTGGGTGCAGGAAGACATCGCGGCCGGCAAGGCACTGGCAAACGTGCCGCTGCCGTCGTGGGTGCTCGAAGGCGCGGTTGCCGAGAAGGGCGGCGTGCACACGGCCGAAGGCTCGTGGGCGCCGGCTGCGAAGCGTTTCGTGCCGCGTTCGGACCTCGCGGTCTACGACAAGCAGGTATTCCGTGCGCCGCTGCTCGGCGAAGCCGGTGCCGATCCGAAGACGTACGGCAAGACGCTGTTCGAAACCGACGCGGTGCGTGCATGGGTCGACGACCGTGCGGGTGAAGACGACGTCGTGATCGTGTCGTTCAAGTCGAAGATGAACACGATCGGACCGAGCGTGATCGACGGCCTCGTGCAGGCAATCGAACTCGCGGAGAAGGACTACAAGGGCGTGGTGATCTGGCAGCCGACGTCGCTGAAGCTCGGCACGCCGGGCGGCCCGTTCTCGGCCGGCGCGAACCTCGAAGAGGCGATGCCCGCGTTCATGATGGGCGGCGCGAAGGGCATCGAGCCGTTCGTGAAGAAGTTCCAGGAAGGCATGCTGCGCGTGAAGTACGCGAACGTGCCGGTCGTCGCAGCCGTGTCGGGCATCGCGCTCGGCGGCGGGTGCGAGCTGATGCTGCACAGCGCGAAGCGTGTCGTGCACGTCGAGAGCTACATCGGTCTCGTCGAAGTGGGCGTCGGCCTCGTGCCGGCGGGCGGCGGCCTGAAGGAAGCGGCGCTGCGCGCGGCGGATGCCGCTACGGCCGCGAACGCGACCACCGACATCCTGAAGTTCGTCACGAAGTCGTTCGAGAACGCGGCGATGGCGAAGGTCTCGGCGTCCGCGCACGATGCCCGTGCGATGGGCTACGTGAAGCCGTCCGACACGATCATCTTCAACGTGTTCGAACTGCTCGACACCGCGAAGAAGGAAGCGCGCGCGCTGGCCGCAACCGGCTACCGCGCACCGCTGCGCGCGAAGGACGTGCCGGTCGCAGGCCGTTCGGCGATCGCGACGATCAAGGCATCGCTCGTCAACATGCGTGACGGCCGCTTCATCAGCGATCACGACTACCTGATCGCGAGCCGCATCGCCGAAGCCGTGTGCGGCGGCGACGTCGAAGCCGGCAGCCTGGTCGACGAGCAGTGGCTGCTCGCGCTGGAGCGTCGTGCGTTCGTCGAGCTGCTCGGCACGCAGAAGACGCAGGAACGGATCATGGGCATGTTGCAGACCGGCAAGCCGGTGCGTAACTGAGCGAGCGGATAAGGCAAGGAGTCTCAAATGAGCAAACAATTGCAAGACGCATACATCGTCGCCGCCAGCCGCACGCCGATCGGCAAGGCCCCGCGCGGTGTCTTCAAGAACACGCGCCCGGACGAGCTGCTGGTCCACGCGCTCAAGTCGGCGGTGGCGCAGGTGCCGGGCTTCGACACGAAGCTGATCGAAGACGCGATCATCGGCTGTGCGATTCCGGAAGCCGAGCAGGGCCTGAACGTCGCGCGGATGGGCGCGCTGCTCGCGGGCCTGCCGCAGACGGTCGGCGGCGTGACGGTCAACCGCTTCTGCGCGTCGGGCATCACGGCGCTGGCCATGGCGGCCGACCGCATTCGCGTCGGCGAATCGGACGCGATCTTCGCGGGTGGCTGCGAATCGATGAGCATGGTGCCGATGATGGGCAACAAGCCGTCGATGTCGCCGCACATCTTCGATCGCAATGAAGATTTCGGCATCGCGTACGGGATGGGCCTGACGGCCGAGCGCGTCGCGGAGCAGTGGAAGGTGAGCCGCGAAGACCAGGACGCGTTCTCGGTCGAGTCGCACCGCAAGGCGCTTGCCGCCCAGCAGGCCGGCGAGTTCAACGACGAGATCGCCGCGTACACGATCACCGAGCGTTTTCCGAACCTCGCGACCGGTGAAGTCGACGTGAAGACGCGCGAGATCGCGCTCGACGAAGGTCCGCGTGCGGATACGTCGATCGAAGGCCTCGCGAAGCTGCGCACGGTGTTCGCGAACAAGGGTTCGGTCACGGCCGGCAACAGCTCGCAGACGTCGGACGGCGCGGGCGCGCTGCTCGTCGTGTCGGAGAAGGTGCTCAAGGAATTCAACCTGACGCCGCTCGCGCGCTTCGTGAGCTTCGCGGTGCGTGGCGTGCCGCCGGAAATCATGGGCATCGGCCCGAAGGAAGCGATTCCGGCCGCGCTGAAGGCTGCCGGCCTGAAGCAGGACGATCTCGACTGGATCGAGCTGAACGAAGCGTTTGCCGCGCAATCGCTGGCGGTGATGCGCGATCTCGGCCTCGACCCGTCGAAGGTCAACCCGATGGGCGGCGCGATCGCACTCGGCCACCCGCTCGGCGCGACCGGCGCGATCCGCGCGGCGACCGTCGTGCACGGCCTGCGTCGCCGTAACCTGAAGTACGGGATGGTCACGATGTGCGTCGGCACCGGCATGGGCGCCGCGGGCATCATCGAACGCCTGTAAGCGGAGCGCGACAAGAGCGACGACGGTGCGCGGGCCACGAGCTCGCGCACCGTTTTTTCATTCCGATAGAGGAAAGTCAAAGGAGACGGTTGTGGCCGAAATTCAAGTGGAACGCGCCGATGGCGTGATGACGATCACGATCGCGCGCCCGGCGAAGAAGAATGCGCTGACGGCGGCGATGTACCAGACGATGGCCGACGCACTCGCCGAAGCGCAGGAAGACAAGGCGGTTCGCGTGATCCTGCTGCGCGGTGGCGACGGCAACTTCACCGCGGGGAACGATCTCGAGGATTTCCTGAAGTCGCCGCCGAAGGACGACACCGCTCCGGTGTTCCAGTTTCTCGCACAGATCAGCAGCGCGAGCAAGCCGATCGTGGCCGCGGTACCGGGCCTGGCGATCGGCGTCGGCGTGACGATGCTGCTGCACTGCGATCTGGTCTACGCGGCCGATACCGCGACGTTCTCGCTGCCGTTCACGCAGCTCGGGCTGTGCCCGGAAGCCGCGTCGAGCGTGCTGCTGCCGCGTCTGGCCGGCCATCAGGTCGCGGCCGAGAAGCTGCTGCTCGGCGAGGCGTTCGACGCGCTGGAAGCGCACCGGATCGGCATCGTCAACCGTGTGCTGCCGGCGGCCGAGCTCGACGCGTTCGCGGCGAAGCAGGCGGCGAAGCTCGCGGCGCTGCCGGCGGCATCGCTGCGGGTGACGAAGGCGCTGCTGAAGGACACGGGCGGCGTGGCGACGCAGGCGCGGATGGCCGAGGAAGCGGGCCACTTCGCCGCGATGCTGCGCGCGCCGGAAGCGCGCGAGGCGATGACCGCGTTCTTCGAGAAGCGCAAGCCGGATTTCCGTCAGTTCGACTGACGGAGCAGGGCACGCCGGCGGTGAACCGCCGGCGTGCTCCCGCGATCACGATCAGGCTGTGCCGTAATCGACGTGGCCGGTTTCGCGGCAGAAGCTGACGAGCCGCAAGCCGGCTGCTTTCGCGATCTCGATCGCGAGCGACGACGGCGCGGAGATCGTCGCCACCAGCGGGATGCCGACCCGTGCGGCCTTGCGGACGAGCTCGTAGCTCGCGCGGCTCGACAGGAACACGAAGCCGTCGGTCGCGTCGGCGCGCGACAGCACGAGCGAGCCGATCAGCTTGTCGAGCGCGTTGTGGCGGCCGACATCCTCGAACGCCATCCGGATCGCGCCTGTTGCGTCGCACCACGCGGCCGCATGCAGGCCGCCCGTGAGCCGCGTGAGCGCCTGGTGGGCCGGCAGCGCCA
>NZ_JAAGPB010000261.1:0-12103 GCF_017104585.1 Burkholderia sp. Ac-20392 | reverse complement strand
GCGGCGGCCGGATCGCCGGTGTTCCCGCCACGCAGCATGGTCCACGTGTCGCGCGTGAATATCGCGCCCGGCAGCATGCCGAACACCGTGGCCGCGACGCCGGCCAGCGGGCCCGGCAATGCAATGCGGGCGGCCGGCGGAAACCCCAGTGCAGCGCGATAGCGGGCCAGCATCTCGCGGTATTCGACTTCGTCGGTGCCGACCACGTCGATCACCGGGCCGCCGGCCGCGGGCGCATCGATGCATCGAGCCACGACTTCGGCGAGATCGTCGACGTGCACGGGGCGCAGCCGCTGATGGCCACCGGCCGGCAGGACCTGCACCGGCAGGCTCGCGAGCATCCTGAAAAACCGCGCGGACGCGCCGGCCGTGCCATAGACGAGCGCGGGACGCACGATCCGGACGTCGATCGGCAGCGTCTGCAGGAAGCGGTCGGCAGCGTGCTTGCTGGCGAAGTAGCGCGTATCGCCACGCTCGACGCCGAGCGCCGAGATCTGGATCACGCGCCGCACGCCGGCGCGGCAGCACGCGGTGAAAAGCGCGCAAGGCGCGGCGCGATGCACGGCGTCGAGCGTCGCGCCGCGCTGATCGGCGAGGATGCCGACCGCATTGATCACGACGTCGACGCCCTTCAGCCGCGCGAGCCACGCGTCCGGGTCGACGTCCTTCGCGAAGTCGATCGCGACATCGGACGGGCCAACCGCCTGACGCACGCCGCGCAGCACGCGATGGCCGCCGGCTTCGAGCTGCGCGCACAGTGCCCGCCCGATGAAGCCGTTCGCGCCGCACACGAGAACGGTCATGCTGCGCGCCCCGGTGCGGCCATGCGGGCAGGTCGACGGCAAGACGGTGTTCATTCTCATCCTCTATTTACAGTTATTTCTGTACAGACAGAAATAACAACCCCAAAAAAAGCGGGCTGGCTGCCCGCACTGCGTGACCCGCTTACTTCGACGGCTTGCGCCTGACCGTCTGGCTGATCTTCGCGCCGATGCCGAGCGCCTTCATCAGCGTATCGGGCTTGAGCCGCAGCATCTCGTCCGACCAGGTCGTGAGCGTCTCGACGAACTGCAGCGTGTCGCGGATGCGCTGCTCGGTCTCGCGGCTCTCGTTCGCGATCTCGGGATTCGTCAGGCAGTCGCGCAGCACCGAAAGCGTCGGCTCGATCTCGCGCTGCCGCCGCCCTTCGACGATCAGCTTGAACAGCTCCCAGATGTCGGTCGACGTCTCGAAGTGGTCGCGGCGGTCGCCCAGCACGTGCACGACCTTCGCCAGCCGCCACGCCTGCAGCTCCTTCAGGCTCGTGCTGACGTTGGAGCGCGCCACGTTGAGCGTCTCGGCGATCTCGTCGGCCGCAATCGGCCGGCCGGCCAGATAGAGCAGCGCGTGGATCTGCGAGACGGTGCGGTTGACGCCCCACCGCGAGCCCATTTCGCCCCAGTGGAGAATGAATCGTTCGGCAATCGGTGTGAGTTCCATGACGTGAAATTTAGGCATTTCAGTTATTTCTGTCAAGAGAGAAATAACTGAACGATCCGCCGGGTTCCGGCCGCGCCCGCCCGCGATCTGCCGCATCCATTACAATGCGCGGGATTTTCCCGAATTCAGGCCGTCCCAGCCTTTCTGACTAGAGGTTTCCATGATCATCAAACCGCGCGTGCGTGGCTTCATCTGCGTGACGACTCATCCGGTCGGCTGCGAAGCCAACGTCAAGGAACAGATCGACTACGTGACTTCGCACGGCCCGATCGCCAACGGCCCGAAAAAGGTGCTCGTGATCGGCGCGTCGACCGGCTACGGCCTCGCCGCCCGGATCTCGGCCGCTTTCGGCTCGGACGCGGACACGCTCGGCGTGTTCTTCGAGCGCGCCGGCAGCGAGACGAAGCCGGGCACGGCCGGCTGGTACAACACCGCCGCGTTCGAGAAATTCGCCGCTGAAAAGGGGCGCTATGCGCGCAGCATCAACGGCGACGCATTCTCCGACAAGGTCAAGCAGGTCACGATCGACACCATCAAGCACGATCTCGGCAAGGTCGATCTCGTCGTCTACAGCCTCGCGGCACCGCGTCGCACGCATCCGAAGACGGGCGAAACCATCAGCTCGACGCTCAAGCCGATCGGCAAGACGGTCACGTTCCGCGGCCTCGACACCGACAAGGAAGTGATCCGCGACGTCACGCTGGAACCGGCGACGCAGGAAGAGATCGACGGCACCGTCGCCGTGATGGGCGGCGAGGACTGGCAGATGTGGATCGACGCGCTCGATGAAGCCGGCGTGCTGGCCGACGGCGCGAAGACCACCGCGTTCACGTATCTCGGAGAGCAGATCACGCACGACATCTACTGGAACGGCTCGATCGGCGAAGCGAAGAAGGATCTCGACAAGAAGGTGCTGTCGATCCGCGACCAGCTGGCCGCGCACGGCGGCGACGCGCGCGTGTCGGTGCTGAAGGCCGTCGTCACGCAGGCCAGCTCGGCGATCCCGATGATGCCGCTGTACCTGTCGCTGCTGTTCAAGACGATGAAGGAAAGCGGCACGCACGAAGGCTGCATCGAGCAGGTGTACGGCCTGTTCAAGGACAGCCTGTACGGCGCGACGCCGCACGTCGACGAAGAAGGCCGCCTGCGCGCGGACTACAAGGAGCTCGATCCGCAGGTGCAGGCGAAGGTCGTCGCGCAGTGGAACCACGTGACGAACGACAACCTGTACGAGCTGACCGACTTCACCGGCTACAAGACCGAGTTCCTGCGCCTGTTCGGCTTCGAGATCGCCGGCGTCGACTACGACGCGGACGTGAACCCGGACGTGAAGATCCCGGGCATCATCGACACCACCGTCTGACGACCCGGCCCGTCGCCCCCACTGCACGCGCAGCGAGGGCAGCGGGCTCGGGATACCGGCGGCGTCAACGCGGCGCCGGTTCTTCCAGATAGACGCCCGACGACAGCGTGGCCTTCACGTGCCGCGTGAGTTCGTCGGTCGACACCTCTTCCTCCCCCGCTTCGATCGCTTCGTACGCCTGGCGCACGACGTCGGCCGGCGTCGCCTTCGGCACGTCGAGGCCGGCTGTCAGGTCGGTATCGATGAAGCCGGCATGCAGCCCGACGACCTGCGTGTGCTGCTCGCGCAGCGAATGGCGCAGCCCGTTGGTCAACGCCCACGCGGCCGATTTCGACACGCCGTAGCCCGCCAGGATCGGCCGGTTCACCCAGCTCGCGACCGACAGGATGTTCAGGATCGCGCCGCCGCCATGGCCGGCGAGGATGCCCGCGAACGCACGCGACATCGCCAGCATCCCGAACACGTTGGTTTCGAAGTGATCGCGCAGCGCGTCGGGCGCGCCGTCGTCGGTCAGGCTGCCCAGCCGCGCGATGCCCGCGTTGTTGATCAGCAGCGTGACGTCGCGTGCGGCATCAGCCGCCGCGGCAACGGCCGCCGGATCGGTCACGTCGAGCTTCACCGGCACGACGCCCGGCAGCGTCACGGTGGCCGGATCGCGCGCCGCCGCATAGACCTTGCGCGCCCCTCTGGCGAGCGCCTGCTTCGCAAACTCGAGCCCAAGCCCGCGGTTAGCGCCCGTGATGAAAACGACTGCACCTTCGATCTTCATGTTCGTTCCTTTCGCATGATGAATCGCATGCACGCCGGCTCGCCGCGCGCGTGAGATCCGGTGGAAAACCAGACTGCCGTTGCCTATCGAACCGTTGCGCCGCCAGGCGGCAGACGGGGAGCTGTCCGCTGCCCTTCCTGCCCCTGCGGCACCAAAGACGCCAACCGATTGCCATCCGGTGTTCCGGCCCTGACTTTGCTCCCGCCGCCAAGTCGGCTACACTTGATGTCAATGTCGATCACCATTGTCTTTGCGATGCATTGTGTTCGCGCAGCTCGGGCATGTCAATGGTGATCGACATTGTGTTTTCCAATCGATGCGATCGAAAAAATCAGGGAGAGATCGATGGGCGTATCAAGACAGCAGGCCGCCGAGAACCGGAGCGCGATCGTCGCGGCCGCCGAGCGGCTGTTCCGCGCGCGCGGCGTCGACGCAGTGGGGCTGACGGAGCTGATGAAGGAAGCCGGCTTTACGCAGGGCGGCTTCTACAACCACTTCAAGTCGAAAGATGCGCTGGTCGCCGAGGTGATGGAAAAGGCCATGCAGGACCGCGCGGATTCGCCGAATGCCGGCAGTCTCGACGCGCAGGTGGCGCTGTATCTGTCGGCCGCGCATCGCGACAACGTCGAGGCCGGATGCCCGCTGTCCGGTTTCGCGGGCGATGCGCCGCGACTGACCGATGCGGCGCGTGCGTGCTACGCGCACGGCCTCGCCACGTATCTCGATCGGCTGGAACGGATGGTGGCCGTGGAAGGCGCGACGCCGGCGCAAACGCGTCGCGACGCGGTCGCGGTCTTCAGCCAGATGGTCGGCGCGCTCGTGCTGTCGCGCGCGATCGCCGGCACCGATCCCGCGCTGGCCGACGAGATCCTCGCGGCAGGGCGGGACACGCTCACCGCCGGGCGCGACGATCCGGTCGCACCGGCGTAGCCGCGTCATGACGTCGTGACGTGTCGGCTCGCGCCGTGTGTTGGCGTGTCGACGTGCGCGCCGACGTTTCAGCGTCTTGCCGCGCTATTCGACCGCCCGTGCGGCATCCCACAGCGGCTGTGCGCCGCGCGCCGCATTCCAGGCGGCAAAACGCGTGCGCCACGCTTCGAACGGCTCCGCCAGCGGGTGGCGCGGATCGTCGCTGAGTGAATACGCCATCCCTTCGATCAGCCAGCGCGGCTTGGTCGCGACGGCCAGGTTGCCGAGCACTTCGGCCTGCCGGTGATGGATCAGCTCGTGCGCGAGAAAGTAGGTCTGCCAGCCGCGTGGCGCGACGACCACGCCGAAATTCCCGAGCGTCAGCGCCGCGCGTTGGCCCAGGCCGAACGCATCGGCACACGCCCGCGTCGAGCAGAACACGACGCGCGGCGCCTCCTGGAATGCACCGACGGCGGCCGCCGCGCGCGCATAGCCGTCGCGATAAAGCTGCTGCGCGTCGCCGAGCTTCTCGGCATCGTCCGTGCAGATATCGGCGCTCGGGCACGACACGCCGGGGACCAGCACGGGCGCGACGACGCGCAACGGCTTGACGAGCGCATACGCGGCAATCGGCAGCGCGACGAGCAGGCCCGTGAGGGCGAAAGCGACATGGGAGCGTTTCATCGAGGCGGTGGTTCCGGGGCGTTCTGCGGAAGTCTTCCTGCGTGAATATATCGGACTGGCGACGTCTCCGGCCCGGCTTGTTTCCCCGCCGACGCCCGGTTGCCCGCTTGCACTCGCCGCAACGTGGGAGAGACGTTCCGGCGCTTGCCATTGCGCTCCACCACTTCGTTTCAACAAAGACTTTTTACGACCTAATAGCGACCAAATAATATATTGGACGCACTACAAGGCGCACCGCATCCTTGTCCTCTATCGGCTCGCAACGGCCGCACGACAAAGACAGGACAGGACAGGACATGAACGGAAACGAACGGCTCGCCGGCATCGGCTATGGATTGCTCGCCGCGCTCATCTGGGGCGGCTTTCCGGTCGTCACGCGCCTCGGTGTCACGCACTCGGCCCTCGATGCGTACGACATCGCGTTCATCCGTTTCGCCGTATCCGGCACGCTGCTGCTGCCCGTCCTGCTGCGCAGCGGCCTCGGCACGCTGCGCCCGGCGTCGATCGCGTCGATGGTGATCGGTGCGGGCGCGCCCTACATCCTGACCGTCGCGGCAGCGTTGAGCCATGCGCCGGTCGGCTACTTCGCGCTGACGCCGGGCAGCATGATCGCGTTTACGGCGATCCTCGGCCGGCAGGTCGCGCACGAACGGCTGAGCGCCACGCAGGTCGCCGGCATCGTCACGATCCTGGCCGGCATCGCGCTGGCCGCGTCCGATGCGCTGCGCGGCGCGATCGGGTTGCCGGCCCTCGCGCTGTTCATGCTCGGCGGCCTGCTGTGGGCCGTCTATAACGTCACGACGAAACGCGCCGGCGCCGGTGCGCTGCACGCGACGGCCGTCGTGTCGGTCGGCTCCGCGGTGCTCTACTGCCCGCTCTATCTGGCCGTACGCGGCGGCGCCGTGCTGCATGCGCCGGTCGCTGCCATCGCGACGCAGGCGATCTACCAGGGCGTGCTGATGTCGGTACTGGCACTCTACTGTTTCAGCCAGGCCGTCGTCGCGCTCGGCCCGGCGATCGGCGCGACCTTTGCCGCGCTGATGCCGCCATTCGCCACGCTCGAGGCGATGCGGCTGCTGGGCGAACGGCCACACGCGCCAGCGCTCGCGGGCATCGCGATCGTCACGGCCGGGATGGCCTTGAGCCTCGTCAGCCAGTGGCGCACGGGAGAACGGCCGGCCATCGGTCCGGCGAACCCTGCCGCCCAAGGCTGACACGGTTCCCCTTCACGCGGCGTGCTCCGTGCGCGTGTCGCCGGCGCCCGCTTCCCGGCGGCTCCAACGCAGACCCAGCCACAGAAGCGCGACACTGCACACGAACAGGAGCACCTCGACCAGCACGGTATCGACATGCCAGTACCGCGTCAGCAGTACGGCAGCGAGGTCGAACAGGAAATGAAATGCGACCGCATACGCGAGCCAGCGCGTCGTGCCCCGAACGAATGCCTGCAGCACGATCAGCGACAGCCCCACATGCGCGGCCATGGCGCTCGCGCGCTCGAACAGCGCGAGAAACGGCGACGCGGGTGTCATTCCCGAGAACTGCGACCCGATCAGCGACTGCGCACCTTCAGGCACCACGATGCCCGCTCGCGCGAGCAGGTAGCCGGTACCGAGCGCGATAAATCCGACGCCGACCAGCAGCATCGCTTCCAGTCCGCCGTGCCCGAGCCCGAGCATCACGGCCGTCGGCGCATCATGTCGCTTCGGCAGCAGATACCGGAAAGCGACCCAGCGCCCGCACTCCTCGAAAAGCCCGGCCGTCAACGCCGCGAACACGAGCATCGGCAGGTGCCAGCGGGGATCGTTCCCGAGCCAGTGGAACAACGGCGCCTGCCACGACAGGCGCAGCACCGGCTGGAACACGAAAAAGGTCAGCATGCCGTAGAAAAACACCCGCAACGGCACCTGCGTGCGGCGCCGCCACGCGACCGCGAGCACCACCGGCGCGGTCAGCGCCACGGCGCCCGCCGCGAGTGTGAGGAGCAGGAGCGACGGGGCGACGGGATGCATGACGAATGCCGTTACGCGAGCTGCTTGTGGAAATACGTCGTCGCGCAGAGCGCGCCGTCGGGCATCAGCGCATAGTTCGGCACGACGCCGACGCGCTGCCAGCCGGCCCGCTCGTACAGCCGCTCGGCGTCGCCGCCCGTCACGGTGTCGAGCACGAGCACGGTCTTGCCGGCGTCGCGCGCGACCACGTCGGCCGCCGCCATCAGCCGGGCGGCGATGCCCTGTCGGCGCGCGTGCCGCGACACCAGCATCTTCGAGATATCCGCGCGATGCGGCTGGTTCTCGGGCTGCGCGGTCACGACCTGCACGGTGCCGACGATCCGGCCCGCCGCGTCCTCGGCAACGAGCAGGATGCGCTCGCCGTTCGCGACGCCATCGGCGACGTTGGTCCAGAACGCGACGGCGGTCCGCCGCTCGATCGGCAACATGAAACTGACGGACGCGCCGCCCTCGACGCAGTCGATCAGCACGTCGGCCAGCGCATCGACGCAGGACATCGCTTCGCCTGCATCGACGTGGCGGACGGTAACAGATCCGGTCATGCCCACTCCGGTAGTCAGTTGGGTCGCACACGCGGGTTCGGCGTGCGTCCGGATCGGAAGGAACACCAGCCGGCCGTCGCGGCTCGCGCAACGGCGGCAGGCGCGCGGCAACGCCGCACCCGGTCGGCACGTGTTACCGCCCCATCATCCTACGCGACGAAAAATTCCGTTGCATCGCCGTCCGCTTTCCCTATACTTAGCCACATGGCTAACTTTCAACCCGGCATCAGCGACGTTTTCCACGCCCTCGCCGATCCGACGCGCTGCGCAATCGTCAGCGCGCTCGGCCACGGCGAACGGACCGTCTCCGCGCTGGCCGCGCCGTTCGACATGGCGCTGCCGTCGTTCATGAAGCACGTCGCGGTGCTCGAGCGCAGCGGTCTCGTCCAGACCCGGAAAGCCGGCCGCTCGCGAACCTGCACACTGGTCGGCAGCCGGCTGACCGAAGCCGAGGCATGGCTCGCCGAGCAGCGCGCGCTGTGGGAAGCCCGATCCGATCGTCTCGTCGAATTCGTCGAACGCCGTCACCAGGAGGAGCAAGATGCCAGCAAGCCACGTCGACCCCGCTGAAGCCCACGATCTCGTCATCGCGCGCACGCTGCGTGCCCCGCGCCACGCGCTGTGGCGTGCATGGACCGACCCCGAACTGCTGAAGGAATGGTGGTGCCCGAAACCATGGACCACCGAAGTGCGCGCATTCGACCTGCAGCCGGGCGGCGCCTTCCACACGTTCATGCGCGGCCCCGACGGCGGCACGAGCGACAATCCCGGCTGCTTCCTCGAAATCGTGCCGGAATCGCGCATCGCGTTCACGTCGATGCTCGCGGGCGGCTGGCGGCCGCAGGCGCCGTGGATGGGCTTTACGGCGATCATCACGATGGCCGACGACGATGCGGGCAGCCGCTACGAAGCGCGCGTGATGCATCCCGACGCCGCCACGCGCGAGCGCCACGAAGCGCTCGGCTTCTTCGAGGGCTGGAACACCTGCATCACGCAACTCGACGCCTTCGCGGCCGCACTGCGCTGAGCCGACCGTGGCCGCGTGTGCGGCCATTGCATGCCGCGTCGCGCGCGCCTAGGATTCCTGAAGGAAGCATGACGACACGCCGGCCGCCGGCGTGCACCGTCGCGCGCGCTCCGCGGGAGGCAACATGTTGCACACGCACACGCATTCGACCCGGGTCAGCCGGCACCTGAACGCCCCGCGCGGCCGCGTCTACCGCGCACTGCTCGATCCGCACGCGGTCGAGCAATGGAAGGTGCCCGACGGCATGACGTGTCGCGTGCATGCGTACGACGCACGCGAAGGCGGCGCGCTGCGCGTGTCGCTGAGCTACGACGCGCCGTCGGCCGGCACCGGCAAGACCACCGCGCACACCGATACCTATCACGGCCGCTTCGTCACGCTCGTGCCGGACGAGCAGATCGTCGAGATCGACGTGTTCGAAACCGACGATCCGATGTTGCGCGGCGCAATGACGATCACGATCACACTGTCCGACGAAGCGGGCGGCACGCGCGTGGACGCCGTGCATGACGGGGTGCCGCCCGGCGTGCCGGCCGCCGACAACGAGACCGGCTGGCAGATGGCGCTGGCGAGGCTCGCGGCGCTGGTGGAGGCCGGGTAAGCAAACGCCGGGCCCGTCGCGGCGCGCGTCAGCCGAGCCGGTAGGCGCGCATGACCGTGCCGCGGAACAGCGCGTCGCGCTCGTCCGGGCTCGCCTGTGCGGTCAGCCGCTTGAACGCATTCCAGCCGTTCACGAACGAATACGAGCCCTTGTCGACCGGGAAATTGCTCTCGAACATGCAGCGCCCGGGGCCGAACGCGTCGATACAGGTCATCATCCACGGCTTCCACGTGTCCGCGAGCTGCACGGAAGACGGCGGCCGCTCGCCCTTCTCGAAATCGAAACCATTGATGCGCATCCCGAGCCCGCCGACTTTCACGTACACGTTCGGCAGTTGCGCAAGCGTGCGCATCGACGCCGACCAGCGTTCGAACACCTCCGGCCGCTTGTCGGCATAGCTGGCGATCCGCACGACGCCGCCGCAGTGATTGACGATGACGCGCGTATCGGGGTTCGCCTTCGCGAGCTCGAACAGTTCGGGCAGTTGCGGAAAGAACAGCCACGCGTCATACGAAAGCCCGAGCGGCGCGAGCTGAGCGACGCCTGCGCGGTACGCGGGATCGAGCAGCAGCCCGCGCGGCACCGCCGACAGCGGATTGGCGAGCGTCGGATCGGCATCCCATGTCGTCAGGTGACGAACCCCGCGGAAGCGCCCGCGACCGGCTTCGAGATGCGCTTCGAGCACGTCGCGCACGCGTTCGCCGAGACGCAGGTCCGCGTGGCCGACGATGCCTTTCGCGACCGCCACGGGGCCGTGCTGCAGCGGCTCGGTCACGCCCGCGACATAGGCCGTCTCGCCCACCGGTTTCAGTTCGGCCGGCCCCGAATCGCGATAGCGCGTCTGCGCCTGCATGTAGACGGACGCCTGGATGTTGTGGCCCGAGCGCGCATCCTGCAGATAATCGTCGAGCATGTAGATCCAGCCCGGCCGTTCATAGAAATGATGATGCGCGTCGACGATCGGCAGGTCGGGCTCGAGCGCGGGTTCGAGCGCCGACGCGAGCCAGTCGGGGCGGACCGCGAGATAGTTGCTTTGCGTCGTCATGCGGGAAACTCCTTCCTGGGTCGCGGCGCGCGTATCGGTGAACCCGGGCAGCGCAAGCGATGCGGCGGCCGCGCCGAGCAGCCGGCGTCGCTTGATCGAAATTGTCGTGTCCATGTCATTCGCTCCGGTCGAACGCATACAGCGACAGCGTCAGCAGCGTCGTGATCGCAAGCACGATCGCGAGGCCGAGCATGCCGGCGGTAAAGGTGCCGAAGCTGTCCTTCAGGTAGCCGACGAGATAAGGGCCCGCGAAGCCGCCGAGCGCGCCGATCGAGTTGATCAGCGCCAGCCCGCCGGCCGCGGCCTGGCCGGACAGGAAGCGCGAGGGCAGCGTGTAGAAGATCGTGCGGCCGGCAATCGTGCCGATCAGCGCGAGCGTGATGCCGACGAGTGCCGGCCCGAGCGTCAGGAAGTGCGTCGACACGCCGAGCGCCACCGCGCCGATGAACAGCCCGATCGCCAGGTTCGCGACCGGGCCGCCGCGCCGGTCCACGCGCTTCGCCCACCACAGCAGCGCGATGGTCGCGAAGAAGTACGGCACCGCGGACAGCCAGCCCGTCTGCATCGTCGACATGCCGTGCGCCTTCAGCATCTGCGGCAGCCAGATGCCGATCCCGTAGGAACCCATCGTGAAGCCGAACGAGATCAGCGCGAGCACGTACACACGCACGTCGCGCAGCGCGACGCCGAAGCGCTTCTTGCGGCCGGCGGCCGCGCCGTCGCGCTCGAACGCGCGCTGCAGCGCCGCACGCTCGTCGTCAGACAACCACGCGGCATGCGACGGCGAATCGGACAGCAGCTTCAGCACGAGAAAACCGAGCGCGCAGGCCGGCAGCCCTTCGACGATGAACATCCACTTCCACCCCGCGAGCCCGAGCACGCCGTCGAGCTGCAACAGCCACGTCGACAACGGGCCGCCGATCAGCGACGACAGCGGCGTCGACACGGTGAACCACGCCAGCACGCGCGTGCGGTAGCTCGCCGGAAACCACACGGCGAGGAAGAAGATCACGCCCGGAAAGAATCCGGCTTCGCCGATACCGAGCAGCAGCCGGATCGCATAGAAGCTCGTCGGCCCGGTCGCAAGCGCAGTCGCGGCCGCCATCACGCCCCACGTGATCATGATGCGGGCGAGCCAGCGGCGCGCGCCGAAGCGGTACAGCGCGAGATTGCTCGGCACTTCGAACACGCAGTACCCGGCGAACATGATCCCCGCGCCCCAGCCGAACTGCGTCGCGGTCAGCCCGAGATCGCGGTTCATCGTGAGCGCCGCGAACCCGACGCTCGTGCGGTCCAGGTAGTTGAAGAAATACGCGAGTGCGAGCAGCGGGATGAAGCGCCACGCGGCCTTGCGCACGGCCCGTTGCTCGATCGACGCGTCTGTCTCGCGATCGGCGGTAAGTGCCGGGGAAGCGGATGTCATGGTTGTCTCCGTGGATCGGGCGGTCCGCGCCCGTGCGTGGCACGGTCGGGCCGCCTTTGTTCGTTCGATGAATCCCGGCCGCGCTACGCGCTCGCCAGTTCGTTCGGCGACGGCGCGCCGCCCGGTGCCGCGTCGTCCGCGCCGTGCTGCCCCGCGACGACACCGGCTTCGATCAGCGCACGCGCATCGTCCGGCGTGTAGCCAAGCTCGCCGAGCAGCGCGCGCGTGTCCTGGCCAAGTGCGGGGGGG
>NZ_JAAGPB010000260.1:0-238 GCF_017104585.1 Burkholderia sp. Ac-20392 | reverse complement strand
GCGAGGTGGTGTCAGGCATGTGTAAGTGTGAGTAGTAGTGTACAATTATAATGTGGATAGTTAATTATGTGATATAGTACATTTCTGCACAGTATATGTGTCTTATAGTTTATAATTAAGTAACTATAGTAATGTAGTTGTAGAGGAGCACTCAAGTGAGTTATTTTGTTTCGGATTGTTTATAGATTAGTCTTTTATTGCAGTTGTTTTTTATTTTTTTTTTTGTTTTTTTTTTTTC
>NZ_JAAGPB010000259.1:0-12041 GCF_017104585.1 Burkholderia sp. Ac-20392 | reverse complement strand
CCCGCAGGCGCTCGCGCCCGGCGCGCCGGGCGCCGATCTCGCGGTGCGCGCGGAACTCGCGCCCGTGACCGCACCGGCCGGGGCCGAGCCCGCGAAGGGTTTCGCGGTGACGGGCCCGGTGTCGATCGTCAACGCGAAGCCCGGCACGCTCGGCGACCACCTGCTGCCGGTGATCGACGCGCTCGCGAACGTGCATCTCGACGCGCACGCGCAGCGGATCGACGCGCTCGCGCTGAAGCTGATCCGCGACGGCAGCGTGACGGGCAACGGCACGCTGGCCGGCGGCAAGGGCCGCTTCGACCTGAAGGTCGCGAACCTCGACCTGAACGCGTTCGTCGCCGAGTTGCGGCCGATGCGTCTTGCCGGCCCGCTCGGCGTGACGCTCGCGGGCGACGTGACGACCGTCGATTTCAACCTGAACGACCCGAAGCTCGCGCTCGGCGCGCGCGCGAAGGTTGCGTTGACGTCGCAGCAGACGGTGCTGACCGACGCGCGCGTGACGGCCGGCAAGGGCAGGATCGACCTGACGGGCGTGTTCCGCCACGATGCGCATTCGAGCTACGACGCGAAGGCGACGCTGACCGGATTCGATCCGCTGCTGCTCGCCGCGGCGAGTGCGCCGAAGGCGGGTGGCGGCAAGGCGCCCGCCAAGGCGACGAAGGCACCGGCCCCGCGCGGCGAGACGCGCGCGTCGGGCACGCTGACGGCGTCGGGCGCATTCGCGCCGCAGGTGTCGACGAAGGCGACCTTCAAGCTCGGCGACAGCCTGTACGACGGCGTGCCGCTGACCGGCGCCGGCGTCGTGCAGCTCGCCGGCTCGCGCATTTTGCCGAGCAACGCGAACCTGTCGATCGCGGGCAATCATGTCGACCTGCGCGGCAGTTTCGGCGCGCCCGGCGACCGGCTGCGCTTCGTCGTCGACGCACCGCAGCTCGACCGGCTCGGCTTCGGTGTCGAAGGGCTCGTGCAGGCGCAAGGCGATCTGACCGGCAGCTTCGCGCACCCGAACGTGACCGCTACCTACAAGGCCGAGCACGTCGTCGTCGGCTCGAACCGGATCGGCGCCGCGCAGGGCCGCGCGGACATCCGCGACGGCGCGCACGGCGCGCTCGTGTTCACGGCCGACGCGTCCGACATCGCGCTCGGCTCGCTGAAACTGAAATCGCTGCGCGCGAACCTCGACGGCACGCGTGCGAAGCACACGCTCGACGCGTCGGCGCTCGGGATGGCCGGCGGCCGCGTGATCGACGTGACGCTCGCGGCGAACGGCGGCGTGGTCGAAAACCGCGACGGGATGCGCTGGGACGGCACCGTCACGCGTCTTGCGAACCGCGGCACACCGGCCATCGCGCTGCAGTCGCCGCTGACCGTGTCGGCCGGCGCCGGCCGCGTGACGCTCGGCGCGACCCGGCTCACGCTCGAAGGCGCGGCGATCGACCTGAAATCGTTCGTGTTCGACCATGGCCAGATGCGCTCGGCGGGCTCGGTGAGCGGTGTGTCGGTCGCGCGTTTCCTCGAGGTCCGCCAGGAGCTGACGGGCCAGCGACCGCCGGTGCGGACCGACGTCGTGCTCGACGCCGACTGGGATTTTTCGCTCGGCGCGAACGCGACGGGCTATGTGCAGGTGAAGCGGCGCGGTGGCGACGTGACGATCGAGAGCGGGCGCGGCATCGCATCGCTGGGGCTGACCGACCTGTCCGCGCGCGCGAGCTTCACGGCCGGCAACCGGCTCAACGTGACGGCGCTCGCGAAGGCGAACCGGATCGGCACGCTCGACGCGAACGTGGTCGTGCCGTTCGCGCTGCGCGACGGCATGTTCGGCGTGGTCAACGATGGCCCGTTGTCGGGCCGCATCGACGCCGATATCCCGGCACTGAAGACGACCGGCAACCTGTTCGGGCCGAGCTACCTGCTCGGCGGTCGCGCGTCGCTGAAGCTGACGGTCGCGGGCACGCCGGTGAAGCCGAACCTGTCGGGGATGCTGACGGGCGACGACCTGTCCGCGACGCTCATCGACCAGGGCGTGCAGCTGAAGGATGGCATCGTGCGCGTGAAGCTGTCGGAAAACCTCGTCGAATTCCAGCAGGTCGAGTTCCACGGCGGCGACGGTACGCTGCGCATGCTCGGCCGCGTGCGCCTCGATGGCGAGGCGCCCGACCTGACCGCGAGCATCGTCGCGGACAAGCTTGAGCTGTTCGCGGCGCCGGATCGCAAGCTGTCGCTGTCGGGCAAGGCGACGGTCGCAAACGACGGGCCGCGCGGCGCGCTGTCGATCGACGGCAAGTTCGTCGTCGACCGCGCATTGTTCGACCTGCCCGAGGAATCGGCGCCGCACCTGTCGGACGATGTGGTGATCGTGGAGCCGGGCGGCACGGTGCGCGGCGAGACGCCGACCGGCACCGCGGTCGCGAAGCCGAAGCCGGCCGAGGACAAGCCGGCACCGTCGCTCGCGCCGCGCGCGAACGTCGACATCGGTCTCGGCAACAACTTCCGCTTCAAGGGCCACGGCGCGGATCTCGGGCTGCGCGGCACGATCACCGTGATGAGTGCGCCGGGCGTGCCGCTGCGCGCGGTCGGCAACGTGCGCGTGACCGAAGGATCGACGTACACGTCGTTCGGCCGCAAGCTCGCGATCGAGAACGGCTTCTTCACGTTCAACGGCCCCGTGTCGAACCCGGGCGTCAACATCCTCGCGATGCGGCGCAACCAGGAAGTCGAGGCCGGCGTGCAGGTCACGGGCACGATCCAGTCTCTGACGGTCAAGCTCGTGTCGGAGCCGAACGTCACGGACAACGAAAAGCTGTCGTGGCTGCTGTTCGGCCACGGCACCGACCAGGGCAACAACGTCGGCCAGCAGGGTGCGATGACGGCGGCGCTCGGGCTGCTCGGCAGCGTGACCGGCAAGCGCGTCGCGCAGACCTTCGGTCTCGACGAGGTCTCGGTCGGCCGCAGCGAAGTCGGCCTGACCGACCCGCAGGTCGTGCTGGTGTCGAAGGCGATCAACGAGCGCTTCGTGCTCGGCTTCGAGCAGGGCCTGCAGTCGGCGAGCAACGCGTTCAAGGCGACGATCAACCTGACGCGCTTCTGGTCGGTGTCCGCGTACGGCGGCACGTTCCAGGGCGTCGACCTGAACTACACGCGGCGCTTCGATCGCTGGTTCGGCAGTGACGGC
Organism: Burkholderia sp. Ac-20392; assembly: GCF_017104585.1. NCBI lineage: Bacteria > Pseudomonadati > Pseudomonadota > Betaproteobacteria > Burkholderiales > Burkholderiaceae > Burkholderia > Burkholderia sp. Ac-20392. The sequence goes on along the minus strand of NZ_JAAGPB010000259.1, from coordinate 8,869 downwards.
ACCCGCGAGCGGCGCGCCGAGCAGCCATGAAAAAAGCCCCGCACGATGTGCGGGGCTTTTTTTCGCGCAGGCGGCAGCGCGTTCGGCTTACTTCACGCGCATGCCGGGCTTCGCGCCGCTGTGCGGCTCGAGGATGTAGAGGCCCGGCTCGGCCTTCTCGTCGGTGGCCGACGCGGCGAGCACCATCCCTTCGGACAGGCCGAACTTCATCTTGCGCGGCGCGAGGTTCGCGACCATCACGGTCAGCTTGCCGACGAGCTGCTCGGGCTGGTACGCGGACTTGATGCCCGAGAACACGTTGCGGGTCTTTTCCTCGCCGACGTCGAGCGTGAGCTGCAGCAGCTTGTCCGAGCCCTCGACGGCCTGGCACGCGACGATCTTCGCGATGCGCAGGTCGATCTTCGCGAAATCGTCGATCGAGATCGGTGCATCGTCCGCGCCGTTCACGACAGCCTGCTTCGCGTTGTTCTTCGCATCCTTCGCGGCGTTCGCGGTCGCGACAGCCGCGCCGGTGGCTTCGGCTTGCAGCGAATCGCGGTTCGCGGCGAGCAGCGCTTCGATCTGCTTCGGGTCGACGCGCGTCATCAGGTGCTGGTACGCCTTGATCGGCTGCTCCGACGACAGCGGCTTCGCGGCATCGGCCCATGCGAGCGGCGCGATCCCGAAGAACGACTCGACGGCTTCGGCCACGCGCGGCATCACCGGCTTCAGCGCGAGCGACAGCAGACGGAACGACTCGAGGCTCACGCTGCAGGTTTCGTGCAGCGCGACCGCGTTGGCCGGATCCTTCGCGAGATCCCACGGCTTCGCACCGTCGACGTACGCGTTCACTTCGTCCGCGAGCTCCATCGTGTGGCGCAGTGCGCGGCCGTACTCGCGTGCTTCGTAGTGCGCGGCGATCTGCGGGATCGCGTCGCGCAGCTTCGCGACGAGCGGATGGTTCATCGCGCTGTCCTGCACGCGGCCGTCGAAGCGCTTGATCAGGAAGCCTGCCGCGCGGCTCGCGATGTTCACGTACTTGCCGACGAGGTCGCTGTTCACGCGCGCCTGGAAGTCGTCGAGGTTCAGGTCGATGTCCTCCATCGTCGCGTTCAGCTTCGCGGCGAAGTAGTAGCGCAGCCACTCGGGGTTCAGGCCCGTGTCGATGTAGCTTTGCGCGGTGATGAACGTGCCGCGCGACTTCGACATCTTCGCGCCGTCGACCGTCAGGAAGCCGTGCGCGAACACGTTGGTCGGCGTGCGGTGGCCCGAGAACTCGAGCATCGCGGGCCAGAACAGCGTGTGGAAGTACAGGATGTCCTTGCCGATGAAGTGATACTGCTCGGTGGTCGAGCCCGGGCGGACCCATGCATCGAAGTCGACGCCGTTGCGGTCGCACAGGTTCTTGAAGCTCGCGTAGTAGCCGACCGGCGCGTCGAGCCACACGTAGAAATACTTGCCGGGCGCGCCCGGGATCTCGAAGCCGAAGTACGGCGCGTCACGCGAGATGTCCCAGTCGGCGAGCTTGGCCTCGCCGGCGTCGCCGAGCCATTCGCGCATCTTGTTGGTTGCTTCGGGCTGCGCGAGGCCGCTCACCCATTCGCGCAGGAACGTTTCGCAGCGCGGGTCGGACAGGCGGAAGAAGTAGTGCTTCGAAGTCTTGCGCACCGGCGTCGCGCCCGACACGACCGAATACGGGTTCAGCAGCTCGGTCGGCAGGTAGGTCGAGCCGCACACTTCACAGTTGTCGCCGTACTGGTCCTTCGCGTGGCACTTCGGGCACTCGCCCTTGATGAAGCGATCCGGCAGGAACATTTCCTTGACGGGATCGTATGCCTGCTCGATCTCGCGCTCGGCGATGAAGCCGGCGTCCTGCAGCGCGACGTAGATCTTCTCGCTCAGCACGCGGTTCTCGTCCGAATCGGTCGAGTAGAAGTTGTCGAACGACACGCCGAAGCTGTCGAAATCGCGCTTGTGTTCGGTCCACACGCGATCGATCAACTGCTTCGGGGTCAGGCCTTCCTTCTCCGCGCGCAGCATGATCGGCGTGCCGTGCGTATCGTCGGCGCCGATGTAGTAGACCTCATGGCCATGCATTCGCAGCGTCCGCACCCAGATGTCGGTCTGGATGTACTCGACCAGGTGGCCGATGTGGATCTGCCCGTTGGCATAGGGCAGTGCGGACGTAACGAGGATCTGGCGGCCGCCTTGCGGCGCCGCAGCCTGCACGGAAGTGAGGTCGGATGCGGACATAGGGTCTGTAGAGGAACGGCGGAAAAACGACGGGAAACTGCGATTCTAGCAGGGGCGCGCGCCAGCGACGCGGGCAGGCGCCCTTGACCGGGCGCCGAAACGGGCAGGGCCGCGCAAGCGGCGTGCCCGACGGTGATGTGCTGCGGTGCAGCACGAATTCTGCGGGCAAAAAAAACCGGGGCGGATACGGCCCCGGAGCAACAACGACAAGAGGAGAATGGTGACGCGCCGGCAACACCAGCCGCGTACCGTAAATACTGACCACGGCCTGCGACAGAAGTTCGAAAATTTTTTCGATTTGTTACCGGCTCCGCCGGAAGCCTTGTCCGGCGCGGTTGCGCGGGCGGCGAGCCCGCGCTTTCCCCTCGTCGTGCGCTTACTGCGCCTGTGCTGCGCGCAGGTAGATTTCGACGCGGCGGTTCTGTGCGCGGCCGGCTTCGGTCGCGTTGTCCGCGATCGGGTTCGATGCACCCATGCCTTGCGCCGACAGGCGGCCGCCGTTCACGCCGCGCTGTGCCAGTGCGTTCACGACGCTCTGCGCGCGGTTCTGCGACAGCGTCTGGTTCAGCTGCGCCGAGCCCGTGCTGTCCGTGTAGCCGACGATCGATGCCGTCACTTGCGGGTTCTGGTTCAGCGTCGTCGCCAGATCGTTCAGCAGCGGCTGGAAGGCCGGCGTGATCGCGTACTGGTTCGTCGCGAACGTCACCGAGCTCGGCACGTTCAGCTTCAGCGAGCCGTCCGGCTGCTCGGTCACTTGCGTACCCGTTTGCGCTGCCGACGGTGCCAGCTTGTTCTTGATTGCCTGCCAGTTGTAACCCGTCACGCCGCCGACCAGTGCGCCGACGCCTGCGCCGATCGCCGCGCCCTTGCCGCCACCCGCCAGCGCGCCGATGCCTGCGCCCAGCGCCGCACCCGTGCCGGTACCGACGGCCGTATTGTTGCCTTGCTGCGTGGCGCAGCCTGCCAGCAGTGCGCCGGCCAATGCGAAGACGGACAAGCGGGTCGCGATTTTCATGTTCATCTTGGATTCCTCTCTTGGTTGAACGAGTCGACAACGACGACAACAACAGTTACGGCTCCCTGCGCGGGCTGCCCGAAAAAGGAGGGCAGGCCTGCGCTCGCGGCAGCCGCCGAGGTGGCCGCATGCCCTGTCCGTCAGCGTGGCTGTTGGGACAGGGCGACGCGTCAGCCTCTACAATATAGGCAGTTAATGGCCGATTTGGCCCCATAGCATGCCGCACGCGAAGAGTGCGCCGGGTCGCGCGTTCGCGCAATGGCGTGCAACAGATTCTTTCACTTTTCCCGATTTTCGCAGCGTAATTTGATATTTTTTGACGTTTGCGCGCGAGAAAAACGTTTTCACGGAGTTTCGATGAGCATTGACCGGGCACAAGTCGACGCCGCTTTGGCGGCTGTCGTCGACCCCAATACCGGCCGTCCGTATGCGGCGAGCAAGGGCGTGCGCAACGTCGCGATCGACGGCGACGTCGTGGCGCTCGACGTGGTGCTCGGTTATCCCGCGCGCAGCCAGCACGACGACGTGCGCGCACGCATCACCGCCGCGCTCCAGGCCGTGGCCGGCGTGCGCGACGCGCGCGTCGCCGTGTCGCAGGAGATCGTCGCGCACACGGTTCAGCGCGGCGTGAAACTGCTGCCGAACGTGAAGAACATCGTGGCGGTTGCGTCGGGCAAGGGCGGCGTCGGCAAGAGCACGACGGCCGTCAACCTCGCGCTTGCGCTCGCCGCAGAAGGCGCGTCGGTCGGCATCCTCGACGCCGACATCTACGGCCCGTCGCTGCCGACGATGCTCGGCATCCACGGCCAGCGCCCCGAGTCGCCCGACAACCAGTCGATGAACCCGCTCGTCGGCCACGGGCTGCAGGCGAACTCGATCGGCTTCCTGATCGAGGAAGACAACCCGATGGTGTGGCGCGGCCCGATGGCGACCTCCGCGCTCGAGCAGTTGCTGCGCCAGACCAACTGGCGCGAGCTCGACTACCTGATCGTCGACATGCCGCCGGGCACGGGCGACATCCAGCTCACGCTCGCGCAGCGCGTGCCCGTCACGGGCGCGGTGATCGTCACGACGCCGCAGGACATCGCGCTGCTCGATGCGAAGAAGGGCCTGAAGATGTTCGAGAAGGTCGGGATTCCGATCCTCGGCATCGTCGAGAACATGAGCATCCACATCTGTTCGAACTGCGGCCACGAGGAGCACATCTTCGGCGCCGGCGGCGCCGAACGGATGGCGAAGGACTACGGCGTGAACGTGCTCGGCAGCCTGCCGCTCGACATCGCGATCCGTGAGCGCGCCGACAGCGGCACGCCGACGGTCGTGGCCGATTCCGACGGCGCGCTGGCGCGTCGCTACCGCGACATCGCACGCGGAGTCGCGCTGGCGATTGCCGAGCGATCGCGCGACATGACGTCGAAGTTCCCGTCGATCGTTGTTCAAAATACGTAAAACCCTTGCGGGGCGGGGCCTCACGCTGTTTACGGCGCCGCGAGGCGCGGTATCATGGCGACTTTTCCCGGGTCCCTTTACCCGCCCGGCGCGGCCGTCGTGTCAAACGGCCGCCAGCCGGCATGAGGATCGAATGAAACAACGACATCACGGCGTGCATGCCAGCCGCGTGCAATGCGCGCTGCTGGCCGCCGCCGCGCTGGGCCTGCTGGCCGGCTGCACCTCCTTTTCCTCGTCGCACGAAAAACGGGCCGACGCACAACTGCAGCCGACGGTCGGCTCACAGGCGCGCGGCGCGGTGACGTTCGTCGAGCGTCCGGACGGCGTGCAGGTTACCTACAACCTGGCCGGGCTGCCACCGAACAGCGATCACGCGTTACAGGTACACGAACGCGGCGACTGCAACGCGGGTGACGGCTCGAGCGCCGGCCAGGTGTTCGCGCCGGCGGCCGACCGGTTGCGCGCGGGTGCCCGCGTCGCCGGCGATCTCGGCAACATCCACGCGGACGCAAACGGCGTCGCGGCCGGCTTCATCGTCGCGCCCGATCTGGCCCTCGATGGCGTGCGCTCGGCGATGAATCGCGCGGCGCTGGTGCACCGCGACCCGAGCGATCCCGCGTTTCCGCAGCATGGCGCGGGGCCCGCGCTTGCCTGCGGCGTGATCCGTTGACGGCCGCCGCGTGCGTAGGCCGATGATCGCGTAAAATGTCGGCCTTTCCCCGGCCGCCGTCCAGAATGGCGGCCTTCGTTTCCCGTCACGCAGCGTTTCCTGGCGCCCCGATATGAGTATCAAGTCCGACAAATGGATTCGGCGCATGGCCGAAGAGCACAAAATGATCGAGCCGTTCGTGCCCGATCAGGTTCGCGCGTCCGAGGACGGCCGCCGGATCGTCAGCTACGGCACGTCGAGCTACGGCTACGACATCCGCTGCGCGGACGAATTCAAGATCTTCACGAACATCAACTCGACGATCGTCGATCCGAAGAACTTCGACGAGGGTTCGTTTGTCGATTTCAAGGGCGACGTGTGCATCATCCCGCCGAACTCGTTCGCGCTGGCCCGCACCGTCGAATATTTCCGCATCCCGCGCACCGTGCTGACGGTCTGCCTCGGCAAGTCGACCTATGCGCGCTGCGGGATCATCGTCAACGTGACGCCGTTCGAACCCGAGTGGGAAGGCTACGTCACGCTGGAATTCTCGAACACCACGCCGCTGCCCGCGAAGATCTACGCGAACGAAGGCGTCGCGCAGGTGCTCTTCTTCGAGAGCGACGAAGTGTGCGACGTGTCGTACGCGGATCGCGGCGGCAAGTATCAGGGGCAGCGTGGTGTCACGCTGCCGAAAACCTGATCTGGTTGCATAACGTCTCACCAGTTTCCGGGTGACCGCTGCGCGTGACGCGCCGCGGTCGTTCTTTTTGGAGAATCGCCCATGAAGTTTCGTTTCCCCGTCGTCATCATCGACGAAGATTTCCGCTCCGAGAACATCTCGGGCTCCGGCATCCGGGCGTTGGCCGAAGCGATCGAGAAGGAGGGCGTCGAAGTCCTCGGTCTCACGAGCTACGGTGATCTGACGTCGTTCGCGCAGCAGTCGAGCCGCGCGTCGTGCTTCATCCTGTCGATCGACGACGACGAACTCATGCTCGGCGAGACCGGCTCGGACGGCGAACTGCCCGAGCTCGCGACCGCGATCATCGAGCTGCGCGCGTTCGTCACGGAAGTGCGCCGCCGCAACGCGGACATCCCGATCTTCCTGTACGGCGAGACGCGCACGTCGCGCCACCTGCCGAACGACATCCTGCGCGAGCTGCACGGCTTCATCCACATGTTCGAGGACACGCCGGAGTTCGTCGCGCGCCACATCATCCGCGAGGCGAAGGTCTATCTCGACTCGCTCGCGCCGCCGTTCTTCAAGGAACTCGTCAAGTACGCGGATGAAGGCTCGTACTCGTGGCACTGCCCGGGCCACTCGGGCGGCGTCGCCTTCCTGAAGAACCCGCTCGGCCAGATGTTCCACCAGTTCTTCGGCGAGAACATGCTGCGCGCGGACGTCTGCAACGCGGTGGACGAACTCGGCCAGCTGCTCGACCACACGGGCCCGGTCGCGGCGTCCGAGCGCAACGCGGCGCGCATCTTCAGCGCGGACCACCTGTTCTTCGTGACCAACGGCACGTCGACGTCGAACAAGATCGTCTGGCACGCGACGGTTGCACCGGGCGACATCGTGCTGGTCGACCGCAACTGCCACAAGTCGATCCTGCACGCGATCACGATGACGGGTGCGATTCCGGTGTTCCTCACGCCGACGCGCAACCATTTCGGCATCATCGGGCCGATCCCGCGCGACGAATTCAAGCCCGAGAACATCCGCAAGAAGATCGAGGCGAACCCGTTCGCGCGCGAAGCGATGCGCGAGAACCCGGACATGAAGCCGCGGATCCTGACGATCACGCAGAGCACGTACGACGGCGTCGTCTACAACGTCGAGATGATCAAGGATCTGCTCGGCGACCTGCTCGACACGCTGCACTTCGACGAAGCGTGGCTGCCGCATGCGACGTTCCACGACTTCTACCGCGACATGCACGCGATCGGCGACGGCCGTCCGCGCACCGGTGCGCTCGTGTTCGCGACGCACTCGACGCACAAGCTGCTCGCGGGCATCTCGCAGGCATCGCAGATCGTCGTGCAGGATTCGGAGAACCGCACGTTCGACAAGCATCGCTTCAACGAGGCGTACCTGATGCACACGTCGACGAGCCCGCAGTACGCGATCATCGCGTCGTGCGACGTCGCGGCCGCGATGATGGAGCCGCCGGGCGGCACCGCGCTGGTCGAGGAATCGATCGCCGAGGCGATCGACTTCCGCCGCGCGATGCGCAAGGTCGACGCCGAATACGGCGACGACTGGTTCTTCAGCGTGTGGGGTCCGGACAACCTGTCCGAGGAAGGCATCGGTTCGCGCGAGGACTGGATGCTGAAGCCGAACGATCACTGGCACGGCTTCGGCCCGCTGGCGGAAGGCTTCAACATGCTCGACCCGATCAAGGCGACGATCATCACGCCGGGGCTCGACGTCGACGGCGAGTTCGGCGAGACCGGCATTCCGGCCGCGATCGTCACGAAGTACCTGGCCGAGCACGGGATCATCGTCGAGAAGACCGGCCTGTACTCGTTCTTCATCATGTTCACGATCGGCATCACGAAGGGCCGCTGGAACTCGATGGTGACCGAGCTGCAGCAGTTCAAGGACGACTACGACAACAACCAGCCGCTGTGGCGCGTGCTGCCGGAATTCGTCGCGCAGCATCCGCGCTACGAGCGTGTCGGCCTGCGCGACCTGTGCACGCAGATCCACGACGTGTACCGCGCGAACGACATCGCCCGCCTGACGACGGAGATGTACCTGTCGGACATGGAACCGGCGATGAAGCCGTCGGACGCGTTCGCGAAGCTCGCGCACCGCAAGATCGACCGCGTGCCGCTCGACGAGCTCGAAGGCCGCGTGACGAGCATCCTGCTCACGCCGTACCCGCCGGGCATTCCGCTGCTGATCCCGGGCGAGCGCTTCAACAAGACGATCGTGAACTACCTGCGGTTCGCGCGCGACTTCAACGAACGCTTCCCGGGCTTCCACACCGACATCCACGGCCTCGTCGCGGAAGAGGTGAACGGCCGCGTCGAGTACTTCGTCGACTGCGTGCGCGACTGATGGCGACGCACGGACGAATCCAGGCGATGCGTGCGGCGGTGGCCGCGCTCGTCGTCTGGGCGGCAGGGTCGGCCGGGCTGGCGGGCGTGGGTGTCGCCCACGCGGAAGTCGCGGCGGCCGACCCGATCGACGTCGCGATGCGGCAATGCCTCGCGCGGCGCGACCGGTCCTCGCCGGCCGGCCAGATCCAGTGCATGGGCGAAGCGCAGCAGCAGTGGCAGACCGTGATGGACGGCGCGTACCAGCGCCTGTTGAAGGATGCGCCGGCCGATGCGAAGCGCGGCTGGCAGGACAGCCAGCGCCGTTGGCTCACGTGGCGCAAGGACGAAGTGCATCTGCTGAAGGCCGTGTACGACACGACGCGCGGGACGTCGTACGCGATGTCGAGCGCCGACCTGCAACTGCAGCCCGTGCGCGATCGCGCGCTGGCGCTGCGCGGTGCGGCCGATCGCTATGCGCA
>NZ_JAAGPB010000258.1:0-12235 GCF_017104585.1 Burkholderia sp. Ac-20392 | reverse complement strand
GTGCGCGACGCGCTTGTCCGCGCGCTCGCCGGACAGTTTCACGACGCCGCGCGCGGTCGACAGCGGTACGACTGCCGCCACGCCGAGCTCGACCGCCTTCTCGATCACCCAGTCCATCTTGTCGCCGCCGGCGATGCCTTGCGCGAGCGTCACGCGATAGGGCGGCTCGGCTTCGGCCGGTTCGAACGTGTCGATCTGCGCGAGCGCGCTGCGCTTGTCGATCTCGACGAGCCGCGCGCGGTACTGGCCGCCGGTGCCGTCGAACAGCGCGAGCACGTCGCCGGGCTGCAGGCGCAGTACCTGCACGTGGCGCGCGACATCGGCCGGCAACGCGAGCGTGGCGTCGGCGCGCAGGGCCGCGTCGACGAAAAAGCGCGGCACGGCCGCGGTGGTGGTGGCTTCGTTCATGCGTGTAACGGTTGGGGTCATGCGTCGAGACGGCGGCCGAGCGCCCATCGGTAGCCGTCGAGATCCTCGATCTGCGCGAACCGGTCGCCCCAGAACTGATCCTGCGGCGCGCTCAGCGACTTCGCGCCCGCGTCGAGCGCGCGCTGCCAGGTGGCGTCGACGTCGTCGACATACAGGTAGAACGACTGCGGCGCGGTGGCATTCGCGCTCTTCGGCGTGAGCGCGGTCGAGCCGAATGCGCCTTCGGGCGCGAACATCACGATCAGCTGGCCGCGGTAGGCCATCTCGACGTGCATGATCGCGCCGTCTTCGTCGTGCACGTCGCGCAGCTCGAAGCCGAATGCGGCCTTGAAGAAATCGATCGCCGCGCGCGCATTGCGTACGGCCAGGTAGGGCGTCAACCAAGGCACGTTGGCCGGACGTGGATCGGTCATGAAAATCTCCTGTGTGGGCGCTTGGGCACGTGCTCTGATTCCATGCTCGGGCGTTCGTTCAGGGGGCGGCGCGGCGTCCGGGGCGTTCCGCCCCGGCGCTGCACATCACGCCTCCTGCGAAGACGCGATGGAAAACCGGAACGAGGCGGCCGCGTGGACGCTCAGCGGCGGACGCCCAGTGTATCGCGCAGCGCGCATGGCAGGGCAAAGAGGGACGCATGCAGTCGCGCGTCGTAGTAGCGCAAGCCGTGGACGCGGCGGGCCGCGAGCCGTTCGTCGATGTCGTGTGCGAACAGCGCGGCCGCGTCGAGCGTGTCGCTCGCGATCGCCATCAGCCACTGCGAGCCGTACAGCGGCACGTGCGCGGACAACGGGTCGACGACCGCGAAGCACGCGCGCAGGTCGTCGAGCAGCGCGGCGATGCGCGCCGCGTGGAATACCGGCGAGCCGAGGTGCATCGAGATCGCGCCGCACGGCGTCAGGATCCGCTTGAGCCGCGCATAGAACGCGCGCGTATAGAGGCCGGCCGCCGGCGAATCGGGCGGCGTGAGGTCGAACACGACGAGATCGAAATGCTCGACGGTCGACTCGACGAAATGCGCGGCGTCGCCGATCACGACCTCGACGCGCGGGTCGTCGAGCGCACCCTGGTGCACGTCGTCGAGATAGCGGCGCGCCATCCCGACCACCTCGTCGTCGAGTTCCGCGATCACGATCCGCTCGATGCACGCATGCTTGAGCAACTGGCGAGCTGCACCGCCGTCGCCGCCGCCGAGCACGAGCGCCCGGCGCGGCGCCGGATGCGCGAGCGCGGCCGGGTGCGTCATGCACTCGTGATAGACGTACTCGTCGCCAACCGACGTCATCGGCCGGCCGTCCAGCGTGAACAGGCGGCCGAGCTGCGGGGTCTCCCAGACTTCGATCTGCTGGTGCGGGGACGCGACGCGCGCGAGCCGCCGCGCGTTCGGGAAGCCGTAGGCGGCATCGGGCGTTGGGTGAAAGAGAAGAGTTGTGCTCACGGGCGGGCCGCTCAGGGCTGGCAGTTCCGACGTCTGAATTATAGGAGGCGGGCGGTTTGACGGAAAACCGTGCCGGAACACTGTGGATGGACAAGGGAAATGTCAGCCCATCTGTTAAAATGACGAGCTTTGCAGCCCCGTCCGTAGGCTCCGTCCGCTTCGCGTCCGTCAGGCGCCGCACCGCGCGCCGGGAACGATCGACGCTCGAGCTTCCGGATGCCGCCGTGCCCCCGTTTCCTCGACTCGTTCTCCGGACTCGACATGACGACTTCGTCTCCCGCCTCCACCACCCTGATGGCCAACGCGATCCGTGCGCTCGCAATGGACGCCGTCCAGCAAGCGAACTCCGGCCACCCCGGCATGCCGATGGGCATGGCCGAAATCGGCGTCGCGCTCTGGTCGCGCCATCTGAAGCACAACCCGACGAACCCGCACTGGGCGGACCGCGACCGCTTCGTGCTGTCGAACGGCCATGGCTCGATGCTGCTGTACTCGCTGCTGCACCTGACCGGCTACGACCTGCCGATGGAAGAGCTGAAGAACTTCCGCCAGCTGCACTCGAAGACGCCGGGCCACCCGGAATACGGCATCACGCCGGGCGTCGAGACGACCACCGGCCCGCTCGGCCAGGGTCTCGCGAACGCCGTCGGCATGGCACTCGGCGAAGCGTTGATGGCCGACGAGTTCAACCGTGACGGCGCGAAGATCGTCGATCACCACACGTACGTGTTCCTCGGCGACGGCTGCCTGATGGAAGGCATCTCGCACGAAGCCTGCTCGCTCGCCGGCACGCTGAAGCTGAACAAGCTGATCGCGCTGTACGACGACAACGGCATCTCGATCGACGGCGACGTCGTGAACTGGTTCCACGACGACACCCCGAAGCGTTTCGAAGCCTACGGCTGGAACGTGATCCCGCACGTGAACGGCCATGACGTCGACGCGGTCGACGCAGCCATCGCGAAGGCGAAGCTGTCGGACAAGCCGACGCTGATCTGCTGCAAGACGGTGATCGGCCAGGGCGCGGCGACCAAGGCCGGCGGCCACGACGTGCACGGCGCGGCGCTCGGCGCGGAAGAAATCGCGAAGACGCGCGAAGCGCTCGGCTGGACGTGGGCGCCGTTCGTGATTCCGCAGGAAGTCTATGCGGCATGGGACGCGAAGGAAGCCGGCAAGCGCGCGGAAACCGAATGGGATGCGACGTTCGCCGCTTATCGCGCCAAGTTCCCGGCAGAAGCCGCTGAATTCGAGCGCCGGATGGCCAACCAGCTGCCGGCCGACTGGGCCGAGAAGGCTGCGGCGATCATCGCCGGCGCGAACGAGCGCGGCGAGACGGTGGCGACCCGCAAGGCGTCGCAACAGGCGATCGAAGGCCTGGCTGCCGCGCTGCCCGAGCTGCTCGGCGGCTCGGCCGACCTGACCGGCTCGAACCTGACCAACTGGAAGGCGTCGAAGGCCGTCCGTGCGAATCCGGAAGGCCCGGGCGTCCAGCAGGGCAACCACATCAACTACGGCGTGCGCGAATTCGGCATGAGCGCCGCGATCAACGGCCTCGCGCTGCACGGCGGCCACAAGCCGTTCGGCGGCACGTTCCTGACGTTCTCCGATTACAGCCGCAACGCGCTGCGCGTGGCCGCGCTGATGAAGCTGCCGTCGATCTTCGTGTTCACGCACGATTCGATCGGCCTCGGCGAAGACGGCCCGACGCACCAGTCGATCGAGCACGTGTCGAGCCTGCGCCTGATCCCGAACCACGACGTGTGGCGTCCGGCCGACACGGTTGAAACGGCCGTCGCATGGACCCACGCGATCGCAGCCGACCGTCCGTCGAGCCTGATTTTCAGCCGCCAGAACCTCGCGTTCAACCCGCGTACCGATTCGCAGATCGCGAACATCGAGAAGGGCGGTTACGTGCTGAAGGACTGGGACGAAGAGATCGTCGCGCGCAAGATCATCCTGATCGCGACGGGCTCGGAAGTCGAACTCGCGATGAAGGCCGTCGAGCCGCTCGCGCAGCAAGGCATCGCAGCCCGCGTCGTGTCGATGCCGTCGACCAACGTGTTCGACCGCCAGGACGCTGAATACCGCGAACGCGTGCTGCCGCACGGCGTGCGCCGCGTCGCGATCGAAGCGGGCGTGACGGCCTTCTGGCACAAGTACGTCGGCCTCGAAGGCGGCGTCGTCGGGATCGACACGTTCGGTGAATCGGCACCGGCCGGCGTGCTGTTCAAGTACTTCGGCTTCACCGTCGAGCACGTCGTCGAGACCGCCAAGGCCGTGCTGGCCTAAAGAGACATACGCGACGCGCGCCACCCCTCACGCGCGTCGCACCGTGAAGCTGCACGAAACGAATTTTTTCAGCCATCAGGAGATAGACCATGACGATTCGCGTCGCAATCAACGGCTACGGCCGTATCGGCCGCAACACGCTGCGCGCGTTCTACGAGAACGGCAAGAAGCATGACATCGAGATCGTCGCGATCAACGACCTGGGCGATGCGAAGACCAACGCGCACCTGACCCAGTACGACACCGCGCACGGCAAGTTCCCGGGCGAAGTGTCGGTCGACGGCGATTACCTCATCGTCAACGGCGACCGGATCCGCGTGCTGGCCAACCGCAACCCGGCCGAACTGCCGTGGGGCGAGCTCGGTGTCGACATCGTGATGGAGTGCACGGGCTTCTTCACGACCAAGGAAAAGGCGAGCGCGCACTTGAAGGGCGGCGCCAAGAAGGTGATCATCTCGGCGCCGGGCGGCAAGGACGTCGACGCAACGATCGTCTACGGCGTGAACCACGACGTGCTGAAGGCCGAGCACACCGTGATCTCGAACGCATCGTGCACGACGAACTGCCTCGCGCCGCTCGTCAAGCCGCTGCACGACAAGATCGGCCTCGAAACGGGCCTGATGACGACGATCCACGCTTACACCAACGATCAGGTGCTGACGGACGTCTATCACGAAGACCTGCGCCGCGCGCGTTCGGCCACGCACAGCCAGATCCCGGCCAAGACGGGTGCTGCTTCGGCGGTCGGCCTCGTGCTGCCGGAACTGAACGGCAAGCTCGACGGCTACGCAATTCGCGTCCCGACGATCAACGTGTCGATCGTCGACCTGTCGTTCATCGCGAAGCGCGACACGACGGTCGAGGAAGTCAACGCGATCATGAAGGAAGCATCGGAAGGCGCGCTGAAGGGCATCCTCGGCTACAACACCGCACCGCTGGTGTCGATCGACTTCAACCACAACCCGGCTTCGTCGACGTTCGACTCGACGCTGACCAAGGTGTCGGGCCGCCTCGTGAAGGTGTCGAGCTGGTACGACAACGAGTGGGGTTTCTCGAATCGCATGCTGGATACGGCTGTCGCATTCGCGAACGCGAAGTAATCCCGCACGTTGCGCGGCCGCCGCAAGGCGGCCGGCGCAGCGAACGAGCCCGGCCCGGGTTTCCGGCCGGGCTTTTTTATTGCCCGCGGCTATTGCCCGCCGTTATTGCTCGATGCTGCCGTCACCTGCTCGAGCGCGGCGACGAACGCGCGCTTCAGCGGGCTGTCGAGGTCGGTCCACGCGAGGCCGATGCCCGTTCGGTGCCCGGCCAGGTCGAGCGGCCGCGCGAGCACGTTCGGCGGCAGCGCGCTGGCGGCTTCCGCCGGAATCAGCCCGATTCCCATCCCCGCCGCGACGAGCGCGAGCATCGTCGTGAATTCCCCGAACTCCTGCGCGATCTCGAGCGTCGTGCCCGCGCGGCTCAGCGCGAGCAGCATGTCGTCGTGAAAGCCCGGCGCGTAGCGGCGCGCGAGCACGAACGCGGGCTGGCCGCGCAGCGCGGCCGGCGAGATCGCATCGTGCGCGGCGAGCGGATGGTCGAGCGGCAGCGCGACGACGAAGCCTTCCTCCAGCACCACGCGCGTGTCGATGCCCGCATACGCGGCCGGCAGCCGGATCATCCCGAAATCGATCCGCCGGTCGCGCAGCGCGGCGATCTGGTCGGGCGTCGGCAGGTCCTTCAGTTCGAGCGTGATCAGCGGATAGCGCTCGCGCATCGTGCGCAGCACGGCCGGCAGCAGCACGGGCAGCACCGACGACACGAACGCGATCCGCAGCGTACCGATCTCGCCGCGGCTCGACAGCCGCGCCATCTGTTCCGCGCGCGCGGCCTGCTGCAGCGTGGCGCGCGCTTCGGGCAGGAACACGCGCCCCGTATCGCTCAGTTCGACCTTGTGCCGGTCGCGCTCGAACAGGCGCGCGCCGAGTTCTTCCTCGAGCGCCTTGATCTGCATGCTCAGCGCGGGCTGCACGATGAACAGGCGCTGCGCGGCGCGCCCGAAATGCAGCTCTTCCGCGAGCGTGACGAAGGCGCGCAATTGCTTGAGTTCCATGGGCGGCGGGCAGGAGAGGGTGGTAATCAAGTTTCATGATAACCGGATCAAAAAAGACCATTGGCGCGGCGCCCGGCCGGCGGCCGAAGATACCGTCAACGCGAGACCGGCCGCGATGGGCCGCCGGCTCGACTGGCACGAGGAGACACGCATGACCAACGCGCTTGAACGGTTCCGCCTCGACGGCCGCCGCGCACTGATTACCGGTTCCGGACGCGGGATCGGGCTGACGCTCGCCCGCGGGCTGGCCGACGCGGGGGCGGCGATCGTCATCAACGATCGCAATGAGGAGAAGGCCGCGACGCTCGTGCGGCATCTGCGCGAGGAAGGCTTCACGGCCGATTACGCGGTATTCGACGTTGCCGAGCACGCGCAGGTGCGCGCGGCGATTGACGATTTCGAGGCGCGCGTCGGTGCGATCGACATCCTCGTGAACAACGCGGGCATCCAGCGCCGCGCGCCGCTCGACGCGTTCGAACCCGACGACTGGCACGCGCTGATGCGCGTGAACCTCGATGGCGTGTTCAACGTCGCGCAGGCCGTCGCGCGGCACATGATCGCGCGCGGCCGCGGGAAGATCATCAACATCTGCTCGGTGCAGAGCGAGCTCGCGCGGCCGACGATCGCGCCGTACGCGGCGACCAAGGGCGCGGTGCGGATGCTGACGAAAGGGATGTGCGCCGACTGGGCGCGCCACGGCATCCAGGCGAACGGCCTCGCGCCCGGCTATTTCGAAACCGAACTCAACCGCGCGCTGGTCGACGACGCAGCGTTCTCGGACTGGCTGTGCAAGCGCACGCCGGCCGGCCGCTGGGGGCGCGTCGACGAACTGTGCGGCGCGGCGATCTTCCTCGCGTCGGCCGCGTCCGATTTCGTGAACGGCCAGACGCTGTTCGTCGACGGCGGGCTGACCAGCGCCGTTTAAGCGGCGGCGCTTGCGCCGTGTGCGCAGCGCCGTTGCGCCGGCTCGCGCCGGCATCCGAATTCCCAGAAGAGCCCGCCGCACGAGCGGGCCGATGTCCCGGCGCAAAAGCGCCGGGTTCCGGAACGGAAGGCAGGAGACAGGAGACAACGATGGATCGCATTTCCCCGCCGCCCGCGCGGCACGATGCAGGGTCCGGTGCGCCGGGCGAGACCGTCGAGCGCCGCGGCGTCGACACCCGGCAGCTCAACCGCGCGGCATGGACCTGTTCGCTCGGCAGCGCGCTCGAATACTACGATTTCGCGCTGTACACGCTCGCGTCGGCGCTCGTGTTCGGCCCGCTGTTCTTTCCCGCACAGACCGCCGAGATGCGGCTGATCGCGAGCTTCGGCACCTACTTCGTCGGCTTCGCGGTGCGCCCGCTCGGCGGCGTCGTGTTCGGCATACTCGGCGACCGGATCGGCCGCAAGTTCGTGCTGACCGCGACGGTACTGCTGATGGGGGTCGCGAGCACGCTGATCGGCGTGCTGCCGACCTTCGCGACGGCCGGTTACTGGGCGCCCGCGCTGCTGATCCTGCTGCGCATCCTGCAGGGCCTCGGTGCCGGCGCGGAGCAGGCCGGCGCCGCGGTGCTGATGACCGAATATGCGCCGCCGGGCAAGCGCGGCTTCTATGCGTCGCTGCCGTTTCTCGGCATCCAGCTCGGCACGGTGCTCGCGGCAGCCGTCTATTTCCTGCTGCTCGCGAACATCGACCGCGTGACCGACGGCTGGGGCTGGCGCGTGCCGTTCCTGTTCAGCGCGGTGATCGTCGCGGTCGGGATCTACATGCGCGTGCGGTTACACGAGTCGCCGACTTTTGTGCGGCTCGAGAAGCGCGCGCAGGTCCTGGCGAATCCGCTGAAAAGCGCCGTGCAGCATTCGAAGCGCACGCTGCTGATCGGCATCGGCCTGCGGATGGCCGAGAACGGCGGCTCGTCGATCTACCAGGCGCTCGCGGTCAGCTATCTCGCCGGCGTGATCGGAATGAAGGGACCGATCGGCGCGCTCGCGCTGGTGTGCGCGGCGACGGTCGGCGCGTGCACGGTGCCGCTGGCCGGCTGGCTGAGTGACCGCTATGGCCGCGTGCGCGTGTACCGCACGTTCGCGTGGCTGCAGCTCGCGCTCGCATTCCCGGTGTGGTGGATCTTCAGCCACGGCAACGTGGTGGCGAGCGTGATCGCGATCTCGGTCGCGCAGGGCTTCGCGAACTGGGGGATGCTCGGCGCGCAGGCTGCGCTGCTCCCCGAACTGTTCGGCTCGCGCCATCGCTACATGGGCGTGTCGTTCTCGCGCGAAGTGTCGGCGGTGCTCGCGGGCGGGATCGCGCCGCTCGTCGGCGCGACGATCATCGCGACGGTGATCGCCATGCACGGCGGCGACCATACGGCCGGCGTGCGCGCGTGGGTGCCGATCGCCGCGTACCTCGTGTTGCTGACGCTGATCACGCTGTTCACGACGTCGCGGATGCCAGAAACGCTGAACCGCGATCTCGACGATCCGCTCGACGCGGCGCAGGCGACGCCGGCACCGGACACCGATGCGCTCGCGCGCCACGCATGAACGTGCCGGGCGGCTGACGCGGCCCGGCACGCTTTCGCATTCCACTTATCTCGACAGGAGCAAGCGCAGATGGCGCACGAATCGACCCAGCGGCCCGAACTGCTGATGACGGGCCCTTACCAGCCGTGGGACGACGCATGGCTGGCCGGCTATAACGTTCACCGGCTGTGGGAAGCCACCGACCGCGCGGCGTTCCTCGCCGAACACGGCGCCGGCGTGCGCGCGATCGCGACGCGCGGCGATCTCGGCGCGAATGCCGAGCTGATCGCCGCGCTGCCGAAGCTCGAGATCATCTCCTGCTACGGCGTCGGTACCGATGCGATCGATCTCGCCGCCGCACGTGAACGCGGCATCCGTGTGACGAACACGCCAGACGTGCTGACCGGCGACGTGGCCGACCTCGGCGTCGGGCTCGCGCTCGCGATGATGCGCCGCATCGGTACCGGCGACGCGTACGTGCGTTCCGGCGCATGGTCCGACGGCGACATGCCGCTCGTCACGCGGCTTTACGGCAAGCGCGTCGGCGTGGTCGGCTTCGGCCGGATCGGCACGACGATTGCACGCCGGCTGTCGGGCTTCGACGTCGAGCTCGGTTACTTCGACGTCGCACCGCGCACGGACAGCCCGCACCGCTTCTTCAGTGATCTCGCCGAGTTGGCCAACTGGTGCGACCTGCTGATCGTCACGCTCGCGGGCGGGCCGACGACGCGCCACCTCGTCGACGCCGCCGTGCTCGACGCGCTCGGGCCGCAAGGCTATCTGGTGAACGTGTCGCGCGGCACGACTGTCGACGAACCGGCTTTGCTCGACGCGCTCGAGCGCAACGCGATCGCGGGCGCTGCGCTCGACGTGTTCTGGAACGAGCCGCGTATCGACCCGCGTTTCCTCGCGTTGCCGAACGTGCTGCTGCAGCCGCACCATGCGAGCGGTACGATCGAGACGCGCCAGGCGATGGGCTGGCTCGTGCGCGACAACCTTGCCGCGCACTTCGCCGGCGCGCCGCTGGTCACGCCGGTCGTCTGAGGAGGCTGTCATGCGTATGCGTTGCATGTGTGTCGTGATCCACGGGCCGAACGACCTGCGGGTGGAAGAGCAGGACGCGGGCGAGATCGGCCCGGGCCAGGTGCGCGTCGATGTCGCGATGGGCGGCATCTGCGGCTCCGATCTCCATTACTTCCGGCACGGCGGGTTCGGCGCGATCCGGCTGCAGCAGCCGATGGTGCTCGGCCACGAGGTGGCCGGCACGGTCGCGGAAGTCGCGCCGGACGTGACGTCGGTGAAGGTCGGCGATCGCGTCGCGGTCAATCCGAGCCGGCCGTGCGGCGCATGCCGCTACTGCCTCGAAGGACTGCCGAACCAGTGTCTCGACATGCGCTTCTACGGCAGCGCGATGCGGATGCCGCACGTGCAGGGCGCGTTCCGCAACGCGCTCGTGTGCGATGCGGAGCAGTGCGTGAAGGTCGCCGATCACGTGCCGCTGTCGCTCGCCGCGCTCGCCGAACCGTTCGCGGTCGGGCTGCACGCGGTGTCGCGCGCGGGCCCGCTGATCGGCAAGCGCGTGCTCGTGTCGGGCTGCGGGCCGATCGGCGTGCTGGCGGTTGCGGCGGCGCGTGTGCACGGCGCGGCGGAGATCGTCGCGACCGACGTCGTCGAGGCGCCGCTCGAAGTGGCGAGCGCGCTCGGCGCCGATCGCACGATCAATGCGGCGACCGATGCCGGCTGGGTCGAGCGCTACGGCGCCGACAAGGGCACGTTCGACGTGATGATCGAGTGTTCGGGCAATGCGCGCGCGCTGCGCGACGGGCTGGACGTGATGCGTCCGCGCGGCGTCGTCGTGCAGCTCGGGCTCGGCGGCGATGTCAGCCTGCCGCAGAACGTCGTGGTCGCGAAGGAGCTGTCGATCTGCGGATCGTTCCGCTTTCACGCGGAATTCGCGCTCGCGGTGCAGCTGATCAATGCGGGGCGCGTCGACCTGCGCCCGGCCGTCACGCGCGTGTTCCCGATGCGCGATGCGAACCTCGCGTTCGAACTGGCCGGCGACCGGCAGCGCGCGATGAAGGTGCTGATCGACTTCGCGGACGAGGCTGCATGATCGTGACGCGCTGACGCACGACGGTATCCGCGTCATGAAAAAAGGCACGCCCGCGGTTCGCGCGGCGTGCCTTTTTTCGTCGTGCTGCGGAAACCGACTACCTACCGCATTACTGCGTGACCTGCCGCACGCCGACGCGCTGCGACGCGAGCCACAGTGCGATCAGCACACCGGCAAGCGCCGCGCCCGCGACGCACACGCCGCGCCAGCCGTCGATGCCGTACGCGACGCTCGCCGCGAACGACCCGAACGCACCGCCGATGAAGTAGCTCGTCAGGTAGATCGTGGTCACGCGGCTGCGTGCGTTGCCGGCCAGCGCATAGATCACGCTCTGGTTCGAGATGTGCATGCCCTGCACGCCGACGTCGAGCAGCAGGATGCCTGCGATCAGCGCCGCGAGCGAGTGCGCACCGGTCGCGATCAGTGCGAACGACGCGAGCACGGCCGCCGCGAACAACCCTGTCGCCGCATTGCCGTGCCCGCGATCGACGAGCCGGCCGGCCGACGTCGCGGCGAGCGCGCCCACCGCGCCGACGACGCCGAACAGGCCGATCTGCCCTTCGGAATAGCTGTACGGCGGCTGGCTCAACAGGAACGTGAGGCCTGTCCACAGCAGGCTGAAGCACGCGAACACGAGCGCGCCGTAGGTCGAGCGCAGCGCGATCAGCGGTTGCGCGCGCACCAGCGCGACCAGTGACTTCATCAGCGCCGCATAGTCGAGGCGCGCGTCGCGGCGATCTTTCGGCAGCTTCACGGCGAGCACGACGGTCAGCGCCGCCACCATCACCGCGGCGATGCCGTACACCGCACGCCAGCCGAACCCGTCGGCGATCGCACCGGCCGCGACGCGCGCGAGCAGGATGCCGAGCAGCAGCCCGCTCATCACGGTGCCGACCGCGCGGCCGCGCGAGCGTGCATCGGCGAGCGAGGCGGCGAACGGTACGAGCAGCTGGGTCGAACAGGTGACGAAGCCGACCGCGACGTTCGCGACGACGAACATCGTGAAGTTCGTGCTGAACGTGACCGCGACCAGTGCGACGACGTTGAGCATCAGCAGCCGCACGATCAGCGTGTGACGGTTGACCGCGTCGCCGAGCGGGACGATAAGCAGCAGGCTCGCCGCGTAGCCGAGCTGCGTCAGCGTGACGAGATAGCCGAGCTCGGTCGGCGCGCGGCCGAAGCTGCGCGCGATCGCGGCGAGCAGCGGCTGCGCGTAATAGATGTTGCCGATGACGATGCCGCACGCGCAGGCGAACAGCAGCGTCATGCCGCGGGTGAGGGGAGGATGGGTGTCGTGTTGCGGTTCCATGGTCGCGAAAAACAGCGGCGCCGGCCGGCGGCACGGGGCCGTCGGATGCGCGGGGTGACGGAAATCGGA
>NZ_JAAGPB010000257.1:0-12399 GCF_017104585.1 Burkholderia sp. Ac-20392 | reverse complement strand
AGCCCGAACAGCGCCGCGCCGATCCACAGATGCCGGAAGCGCGGCCGGTCGCGGCGCGCCGCGAGCAGCGCACCGGTAATCGTGCCGACGGCCATCATCGACGACAGCACGCCGAAGCCGCGCGCGTCGACGTGAAACACGCTGGCCGCCATCGTCGAGATGAACAACTGGAAATTGAGCCCGAACGTGCCGATCAGGAACAGCATCACGAGGATCGCCTTCAGGTCCGGGCGCTGCCACACGTAACGGAACCCGTCGAGCAGGCTTCCGCGCGTGCGGTCGGCCCGCGCGTGCGCCCGTAGCTCGTCGGCGCGCAGCATCGACAGCGACGCCAGCACCGCGACGAAACTGAGCCCGTTGAGCAGGAACGCCCAGCCCGTGCCGACCGACGCGATGATGAAGCCGGCCGCCGCCGGCCCGATCATCCGCGCCGCGTTGAACGACGTCGAATTGAGCGCGACGGCGTTCGCCAGCTCCCGATCGGCGACCAGCTCCGCGACGAAAGTCTGCCGCACCGGCGCATCGAACGCCGACGCGCACCCGAACAGGAACGCGAACAGATACACGTGCCACAGCTGCGCGACGCCGGTCACCGTCAGCAGCCCCAGCAACAGCGCGAGCCCGCCCATCAGCGCCTGCGTCGCCATCAGCAGCTTGCGCTGGTCGAAACGGTCGGCCGCATACCCCGTCCACGGCAGCAGCAGAAGCTGCGGGCCGAACTGCAGCGACATCACGATGCCGACGGCCGACGCGTCGTGATGCGTGAGCTGCGTGAGGACGAGCCAGTCCTGCGCGGTGCGCTGGATCCACGTGCCGATGTTCGACACGAGCGAGCCGATCGCCCACACGCGATAGTTGAAGCTGCGAAGCGAGCGGAAAACGCCCGCCGCCGGCACGCTCATGGCCGCTCCCGGTCGGGCTCGTTGCCGCCGTGCAGCTCGCCGAAGTGCCGCGCAAGGAACAGGCCGAGCAGGAGGATGCCGAGACCGAACGCAGCCGCGTCGGCCGTGACCCGGAGGTCGAAATCGCCGACGCGGCACACCAGCACGTAGGCCATCACGAGGTTCGCGACGCCCCACACCACATTCACGGTGGACGACGACAGCCCGCGCCCGGGCGGATTCGCGAACGGGGTCTGGAACGGCTCGCCGCGCAACCCGCTGACGAGATGCGGCACGACGTTCGCGAGAAACGCGCCGCCGAAGAAATACGACACGAGATGCGGGAGGTTCATGTATGGGTTGTCCTTTCGGCAAGCGGGTCGATACGGCTCAGGGACGCGGCGGTTCCTGGAATTCGGCGAGCCGCTGCAGCAGCTTCACGGCCGACGCGAGCTCGGCCTGCTCGGCCTCCGACAGTTGCGCGTGCAGCGCACGGAACAGCCAGTCGTCCTTGGCCGCGCGGTTGGCCTGCAGCACCTTGCGGAAACCGGGCGTGAGCGCGATCAGCGTCTGCCGGCCGTCGGAGGGATCGGGCTCGCCGCTGACGGCGCCCAGCGTCTCGAGCGTCGCGACCGTCACGCGCATCGACTGCGGCCGCACGCTTTCGGCGCGCGCGAGCGCCGACACGGTCGCGGGGCCGTCGCGATCGAGCCGCAACAGCACCGACTTCTGCGATGACGTGAGGTCGTTCGGGTGGATCTGCTCCCGCATCCGCCGCATCAGCTTGCCGACCGAGATGCGGAGTTCGCCGGCGAGGCCGGCCAGCAGGAGCGCTTCGGAGGGAGGCAATGGCGTGTTCATGAATTCAAGATAGCAGATATACAGTCAAACTGTACAGTTTAGCTGCATATTTCAAGCTGTAAGGATGGCTTCTTCGCATCGGCTCGAAAGCCGAAGCCACACGTCCCGTTCGGCTGCACGAGCCGGCTCTGCGATAATGCGGGCTCCCCATTTCCGCTCCGCCTCCCGCCATGACGCAGCCGTCCGCCCCGCTCGCCACCGACCTGCCGCCGATCTCGTGCCTGCCCGGCGAAGCGCTGCCGTGGCTGCCGATGAGCGCCGACCTGCCGGGGCTGGCAATCAAGTACCTGCACATCAATGCGGCCGAAGACACGCTGACCGCGCTGCTGAAGATGCCGGCAGGCGGCACGCTGCCGCGCCACCGTCACGACGGCGAGGTGTTCGTCCATACGCTGCAGGGTGCGTGGCGCTATCGCGAATACGACTGGGTGGCGCACGCCGGCTCGACGGTGCTCGAACCGGCCGGCTCGGTGCATACGCCGGAAACACTCGGCGCGCCGGGCGAGGACGTGATCACGCTCAACGTGATGCGCGGCGATCTCGTGCTGCTCGACGACGACGGCCGCGAAGCCGCACGCGAGAACTGTCGCGTCGCGCTGCTGCGCCAGCGCAAGCATGCGCGTACGGCGCCGGACGACGCCGCACCGTTCGTCACGCGGTAACGCAGCCGCTACCGTCGCGTCACGACCCGCGTGGCGCGCGCGCGCTGTCGACCGGACAGCCACTGGCGCGCTGCGCCCGCCTCGCCGGCCGACCGGCTCATTACCGGAAGCGCCGGAAAAATCGCCGAATATCGTTGGCCAGCAGATCCGGCTCCTCCATCGCCGCGAAATGGCCGCCGCTCGGCATGTCGGTCCATTGCACGACGTCGAACACGCGTTCGAGCCAACTGCGCGGCGGACGGCTGATTTCCTTCGGAAAGCATGCGAACGCGACGGGCACCGTCACGCGTTGCCCGGCCGCGAAGCGCATCGGCTGCAGCCGGTTTTCCCAATACATCTGCATTGAGGAGCCGATGCAGCCGGTGAACCAGTAGAGCGAGATTCCGGTCAGCAGCGTATCGTGCGAAAACCGCCGTGCGATGTCGCCGTCGCAATCGCTCCACGCGCGGAATTTCTCGGCGATCCATGCGGCCAGTCCGGCCGGCGAATCGTTGAGCGCGACGGCCAGCGTCTGCGGCTTCGTCATGTGCATATGCGCGTATCCGCCTTCCAGCGCGGCCCACTCGCCGCGCTGCGTCACGAACGCCCGTTCGTCCTCCGTCAGCGGCAAAGCCGCATCCGTCGGAGGCTCGTAGCTGCCAGGCAGGTAGTTCAAATGGATCCCGTCCACCCGGTCGGCATGGCGCGCGCCGAGCGCAATCGACACGCCTGCGCCGAGATCGCCGCCTTGTGCGCCGAAGCGTCGGTATCCGAGACCGGACATCAACGCCGCCCAGCGGTCGGCAACCTGAAATGCCGACATGCCGGGCGCAGTTGGCGCGGGCGAGAACAGGAAGCCCGGCAGGGACGGTACGACGACATCGAACGCGTCGTCAGGATTGCCGCCGAATGCCGCCGGATCGCAGAGGCGATCGATCAGTGCGTGGAATTCGAACACGGAGCCCGGCCAGCCGTGCGTGATGACGAGCGGATAAGGTTTCGGTCCCGCCCCACGCCGATGGATGAAATGCACGCGCTGGCCATCGACATCGGCGACGAACTGCGACAACCGGTTCAGCGCACGCTCCACCGCACGCCAGTCGAAGCGCTCGGCCCAGTACTCGTTCAGTTCGCGCAGCCACGCGCCGTCCATACCCTGCTGCCACGGCTCGGCGGGCGTGAGCATCGGCGGACGACGGTCGCGCAGGCGCCGACGCAGGTCATCAAGCGCGTGATCGGGTATTGCAATGTCGAACGGCTCGGCGTGCATGGTGTCTCCTCGCGAAAGATGCCGGGAATTCTGCGCGATTTTTCCGGCTCGCGCTGGCGCCTCGCCCCCGCGGGCATCAGCCCGTTTCCCGCTCGTCCGTGCGCGCCTCGCGCCGCATCGCCTGCGGCGGTACGCCAAACCCGCGCACGAACGCCTCGCGCATGTGCCGGCGATCGCGAAAGCCGTTTTCCTTCGCGATCACGTCGAGCGAATGGCGGCTCTGCTCGATCATCAGCCGCGCGGATTCGAGCCGCAGCCGCTCGATCGCCTTCGCGGGCGACTGCCCCGTTTCGAGCGTGAACACGCGGCTGAACTGGCGCGGGCTCAGGTGGACGGCTTCGGCGAGATCCTCGACGGTCAGCGCGCGGCCGAGATGCTGCCGCGCGTAGTTCAGCGCGTTCTGGATCCGGTCGGATTTCGGCGCGAGCTCCAGCATTTCCGAATGCTGCGACTGGCCGCCGGCCCGCCGCTGGTGCATCACGAGCTTGTGCGCGACCGAGCGTGCGGCATCGGCGCCGAGATCCTTTTCGACCATCGCGAGCGCGAGGTCGAGGCCGGCCGTCATCCCGGCCGACGTCCAGATCGGGCCATCGACGATGTAGATCCGGTCTTCCTCGACGCGAATCTCCGGGTAGTTCCGTTGCATGTCGCGGCCATACGCCCAGTGCGTCGTCGCGCGGCGCTGTGCGAGCAGCCCGGCCTCGGCCAGCACGAACGCGCCCGTACAGATGCCGGCGATCCGCCGCACGCGGGCATGGGTGCGGCGCAGGAACGCGACGACGTCGGCCGGCGCCGGCGACGCGATCGGATCGTTGACGCCCGCGACGATCCACGTATCGACGGCGATCCGCCCGCGCAGCGCGTGCGTGGCGACCGGCAGGCCGAGCGACGAGTGCACGTCGCCGCCGTCGACCGAATAGTTGCCCATCACGTAGAACGGCTCGCTCATGCCCATGTTCGCGTACTCGAACACCGATTGTGCGGCGAGCGCCATGATCTGGAAGCCGTCGCTGATCAGAAAACCGATACGGTGCATGTGCGTTCTCCCGTCCCGGGCGAGTGAGTCGCCCGATGTCCTGAATCATACCCATCTACGTCATTTGTGTCGCAGCGATTCGAGACCAGAATGGCTTCACGCCATCCGGCCATTTCCATCGAAACGGAGCACATCATGACGCAAGCACATCGCGGTACCGCCCTCATTACCGACGCCTCGTCGGGCATCGGCGCCGTCTACGCCGACCGGCTCGCACGCCGCGGCTACGACCTGATCCTGGTCGCGCGCAGCCGCGACCGCCTGGCCGCCCTCGCGGACCGCATCACGAACGAGACCCAGCGCAGCGTCGAGATCATCGACGCCGACCTCAACGACCGCGCGGCACTCGCCACCGTCGAGGCGAAGCTGAAGCAGGATGCGAGCATCACGCTGCTCGTGAACAACGCGGGCATCGGCACGCACGCGCCGCTGCTCGACAGCGACGTCGACGCGATGACGCGGATGATCGACCTCAACGTGACCGCGCTCACGCGCCTCACCTATGCGGCGGCGCCCGGCTTCGTCGCCCGCGGCCGCGGCGCGGTGATCAACATTTCGTCGATCGTCGCGATCTCGCCGGAAACGCTGAATGGCGTGTACGGCGGCAGCAAGGCGTTCGTGCTCGCGTTCAGCCAGTCGCTGCATCACGAACTCGCCGGCAAGGGCGTCCAGGTGCAGGCCGTGCTGCCCGGCGCGACCGCCACCGATTTCTGGCAGACGGGCGGCCTGCCGCTCGAGCATCTGCCGAAGGAAATCGTGATGTCGGCGAACGACATGGTCGACGCGGCGCTGGTCGGCTTCGATCGAGGCGAACTCGTGACGATCCCGTCGCTGCACGCGGGTGACGAATGGGAAGCGTACGAAGCCGCGCGCCGCACGATGGCGCCGCACCTGTCGGCCGACACGCCCGCGCCGCGCTACGCGACGGCCCGCTGAGCACGCGGCATCCCGCAAGTCGCACCCCGGGATGTGCGGCGGAACACGGTGATGCGTGGCGAAACGCCCACAATCATCCGAGGTTCCGCGGCACGTTTCCGGGCGAATGCCGATCGGTGGATGCGTCTGCGGGCACACGCACCGGATTCTTTCCCGGCCGGCGCAAATGTCGCGTGTCGACAGACGATTCCGGTTCACTTGCCACGCATTCCGCGCAACAGTAAGCTCTGCGATTGCAGTCCCCAAGCGACCTCGTTCGACCGGTATTCGTCCGATCACGAGGGCAATCGTCCGTTGCGGAATTCGACCATGCGGGTCCGTATGTTCATCACCGAGACCGGCGACGCGCCGGCCTCCGCACGCGGTTCGGCCGACCGTCAGCCCGCGCTCCCACCCCTGCCGGAACTGGACACCGTGTGCCGTGTCGCGCGTGCGCATTTCGGCGCCGCCGGCGCGTTCATTGCGCTCGCCGACGCCGATGCGCAACGCGTGCTGGCCGCCGACGGCGAGCTGCCCGATCCGCGTCCCGATCAACTTCCCGCCGAGGTCTTGCTACCCCACGTCGAGCCGACGCCGGCCGCCGATTCGCGGTTCGCCCCGCTTGGCACGAATGACAACGGGCAACGCGCCGACGGCCCACCTCACGCGCTGCGGATCGTCGCGGCCTGCGAACTGGCCGCGCCCGACGGCGCGACGCTCGGCACGCTGTGCGTCGTCGACGGTAAGCGGCTCACGCCCGACGCCGGGCAACGCGCGATGCTGCGCGACCTCGCCACACTGGCCGCAAGCGCGCTTGCCCGCGCGATCGAAGCCGTGACCTTGCGCGAACGGCTCGGCATCGTCGAGGAACACAGTACGCTGACCACGCTCGCGCTGACCGAAAGCGGCACCGGCGTGTGGGATCGCAACGTGGAAACCGGCGAGATCCATTACTCGCCGGCCTGGAAGGCGATGCTCGGCTACGCGCCGCACGAGCTCAGCACCCGGATCGAAGACGCGTACGAACGGCTGCATCCGGACGACATCGCCGACGTGAAAGCCGCGATGCTCGCGCACTTCGAGCGCCGCAGCGACTATTACGCGGTCGAGCACCGCATCCGCTGCAAGGACGGCTCGTACAAATGGATCTGCAGCCGCGGCAAGGTGATCGATCGCGACGCCAACGGCCGCGCGCTCCGGATGGTCGGGACGACCACGGACATCACCGCGCTGCGCGAGCTCGCCGCGCGATTGCGCGACTCGGCCGCGCTCGTCACGGATCTCACCGACCAGGTTCCCGGGCTTGTGTTCCAGCTTCGGCAGGCGCCCGACGGGCGTCGCTTCTTTTCCTACGCGAGCGCGGGCGTCAGCGACATCTACGAACTGACGCCCGAGCAGATCGCCCGCAGCGCGGAAGCGGTCGAGACGCGAATCCATCCGGCCGACCTGGTCGCCTATCGGCTGTCGCTGCACGACTCGTCGGTGCGACTGACGCCGTGGCGCCTCGAATATCGCGTGCTGCTGCCCGGCCAGGGCCTGCGCTGGCGCGAAGGCGACGCGCGCCCGCAGCGCACGGCCGACGGCGGCACCGTGTGGCACGGCTTCATCACCGACGCGACCGACCGCAAGCACATCGAGGCCGAACTGCACCGGATGGCGACCACCGACCACCTGACGCAGTTGTCGAACCGCCATGCGTTCATGCGGCAAAGCGAGGCCGCGCTGCGCGCCGTGCGCACGACCGGCCAGGCCGCCGCGGTGCTGATGCTCGATCTCGATCACTTCAAGGCGCTGAACGACCGCTGGGGCCACCCGGTCGGCGACCGCGCGCTCCGGCATTTTGCGCGGCTGCTGCTCGCGGAAACCGGGCCGGACGGCATCGTCGGCCGGGTCGGCGGCGAGGAATTCGCGATCGTGCTGCCGGGCGCGGATCTCGACCGCGCGCTGGCCTTCGCGCAGCGCGTGCAGCAACGTGCGATGCAGGCCCGGCTCACGCACGAGGACCAGCCGGTCACGCTGACCGTCAGCATCGGCATCGACGCGATGCGGGCGTCGGACTTCGGCGCCTACCAGCCGCTGTCGCGCGCGGACAAGGCGCTCTATCTCGCGAAGGAGCGCGGCCGCAACCGGATCGAGGTGTATCGGGCGTAGATTTCGGCCACGCCACGGCCGCTCCTCGCCCAGCTTCCTGCCGCCCCCGTTGCGCGACCTATTCGGGACGGATCGTGTAGGCTAGCGCCCCTGCCCCTACCCACCCCGACTTGCCATGGACAATGCCAAACGCACCGCGCGAATCGCGTCAGGTCTTCTCGTCGTCGCGCTCGTCGAGCTGCTGGCGCTGCTGATCGGCTACGGGGTCGCCAGTTCGATGGACGATCCGTACATGGGCATTCGCGTGCTCATCACCGCGCTCGTCTGGGCGGCAGGCCTGTCGGTCATCGGGGTCATCGCGGCGATCGCCTGCCTGTCGATCGACCTGCAGGCGCGCGGCGGCGTGATCTACGGGGCGCTGGTGCTGCACGGCCTGCTCGTGCTGCCCGGGCTATTCCTGTACTTCCACTGAATCGCATCGTCGCTGCCGGCGTCACGCTGCCGCCTCACGCGATACCGCCCGCACGCCCAGCAGCATCGCGACCGCGCACGCGGCCAGCAGCGCCGCGATCATCAGCATCGCCGGGTCCATGCTGCCGGTTCTCGTGCGGATCAGCCCGACGAGCCACGGCGTGATCATGCCGCTCGACACGCCGATGCTGCTGATCAGCGCGATCCCGCCCGCCGCGCCCGCGCCGGAGAAATACGCGGACGGCACGGCCCAGAACACCGGATGCGCGGCGAAGATCAGCATCGCCGCGACCGACAGCAGCGCCATCATCGCGACGATGCTCGGCAGGTGCAGCGTCAGCAGCGCGAGCGCCACCGCGCCGCCGAACGCGCATGCCGCGAAGTGCCAGCGCCGTTCGCGCTTGCGATCGGAGCGCCGCGCGATCGCGATCAGGCCGGCCGCGCCGATCGCGTTCGGCACGACCGACAACAGGCTGATCTGCACGACATCGTGAATGCCGAATTCGCGGATCATCAGCGGCATCCAGAACAGCAGCATCAGGAGCGCCGTGGTCAGCGAGAAATAGATGAACGCGAACAGGTAGGTGCGCGGTTCGGCCAGCACCTGCCGCAGCGAGTGCGGCGCCGTCGTATCGGCACCGGCGCGGTCGGCGGCCAGGTCGGCCGCGAGCCGCTGGCGATCGGCGTCGGACAGCCACTTCGCGTGCTCGGGGCGATCGCACAGCCAGAACCACGCGATCACGCCGAGCAGGATCGCGGGCGCGCCTTCGATCGCGAACATCCATTGCCAGCCGTGCAGCCCGAGCACGCCCGACATCCCGCGCATCAGCCAGCCCGACAGCAGCCCGCCGACCATCCCGGCCACCGCGACGCCCGCGTAGAAGATCGACAGCACCGACGCGCGCCGCCGTGCCGGATACCAGTACGTCAGGTAGAACACCACGCCCGGAAAGAACCCGGCCTCGAACAGCCCGAGCAGGAAGCGCAGTACGTAGAAATGCTTCGCGCTGTCGACGGTGATCATCGCGACCGACACCGCGCCCCACAGGAACATGATCCGCGCAAACGTGCGGCGCGCGCCGAAACGGCGCAGCAGCGCGTTGCTCGGCACCTCGAACAGCACGTAGCCGACAAAGAACAGCACCGCGCCGAGGCTGTACATCGCGTCGGTCAGGCCGAGATCCTGCCGCATCTGCAACTGCGCGAAGCCGATGTTGCTGCGATCGAGGATCGACACGATGTAGCAGATGAACAGGAACGGCACGATCCGCGCGCCGATGCGGCGGTACAGCGCGTCGTCGTCCGTTGACGCGACACCGGACGCGACCGCACGCGCGGCGTCCGCTTGAAGAGGGGCTGACATCGATCGTCTCCTCGATGGATTCAGATACGGGGCCCATACGTCGCGCCGGTCGCCGCCGCCCGCGAGCGGCGACCGGCCGTTGCTTGCCTAGTCGCGCGGCGCGGCTTCGCCTTTCACGCCGAGCATCAGCGCGACGCCGCTCGCCACCAGCAGCGCAGCCAGCAGATACACGGCGAGATCCATGCTGCCGGTGCGCGTGCGGATCATCCCGATCACCCACGGGCTGACGATGCCGCTCGTGATCCCGATGCTGCTGATCAGCGCGATCCCGGCCGCGGCCGCGTTGCCCGACAGATAGCGGGTCGGCACGGCCCAGAAGATCGGCAGCGCGGCGAAGATCAGCGTCGCCGCGATCGACAGGCACGCGAGCATCGCCGCGAAGCTGTGCAGGTGCAGCGTCAGCGCCGCGAGCGCGAGCCCGCCGCCGATCGTGCAGCACGCGAAGTGCTTGCGGCGCTCGCCGGTGCGGTCCGAACGGCGCGCGATCAGGATCAGCCCCACCGCGCCGACCGCGTTCGGCACGACCGTGTACAGGCTCACGGCGACGACGTCGGTCACGCCGAAGTCGCGGATCATCAGCGGCATCCAGAAATTGAGCGTCAGCGACGCGCAGGTCAGCGAGAAATAGATGAACGCGAACAGGTACACGCGCGGGTTCGCGAGCGCCGCCATGAGGCTGCGCCCGTCGTGCGCGTTGCCGTGCCCGCGGCCGTCGGCGCACAGCGCGGCGACCCGCGCCTTTTCATCGGACGTGAGCCACGTGGCGTCCTGCGGCCGGTCGACCAGCAACGTGAACGCGGCAAATGCGAGCAGGATCGCCGGCGCGCCTTCGATCGCGAACATCCACTGCCAGCCGTGCATCCCGAGCACGCCGCTCATGTCGCGCATGATCCAGCCCGACATCAGGCCGCCGAGCACGCCGGCCACCGCGACGCCCGCGAAGAACACCGAGATCGCGGCCGCGCGCCGGTTCGCGGGGAACCAGTAGGTCAGGTACAGCACGATGCCGGGAAAGAAGCCGGCTTCGAACACGCCGAGCAGGAAGCGCAGCACGTAGAAATGCGACGGCTGCGACACGAACATCATCCCGGTCGACGCGATGCCCCACAGCAGCATGATCCGCGTGAAGGTGCGGCGCGCGCCGAAACGCGCGAGCAGCAGGTTGCTCGGCACTTCGCAGAACACGTAGCCGACGTAGAACACCGCGGCGCCGAGGCCGTACATCGCGTCGCTGAAGCCGAGATCGTGCTTCATCTGCAACTGCGCGAAGCCGATGTTGATGCGGTCGAGGAACGAGATGACGTAGCAGAGGAACAGGAACGGCACGATCCGCCACGCGATCTTGCGGAACAGCAGCGCGTCGTCCGTGGCGGCCGAGGCGGAAGCCGAAGCGCTCGCGTGCGCGAGCGTCGCTTCGGCGGGAAGCGATTGGGGCATGTCTCTCTCCAAACAGGTTGCGCGATTCGAGCGCGCAGCCGTCTCCCAGGGCGTACGTGCGCCCTGCTTTCTTGTGAGATCGGGTACGGCGGACGGAAAGACGGCAGGAAGCCGTGGCCAGTCGCCGCTTCAGAAAAAAGGCGGAGCGCCCTGTCGGGTGCCCCGCCTGTGCAAGCCGCTCAGTCCTGCAGCGCGGCCCACATTTCCTTGTCGCGCTGCGCGGTCCAGATGCGCGGATGCGCGATGCCGCTCGCTTCGTCGAATGCACGCGACACGTCGAACGGCAGACAGTGCTCGTAGATGAACACGTGGCCGAACTTCGGATCCATCGCTTCACGCGTGAGCGCCATCGACGCCTTCAGGTCGAGCTGCTGTTCGACGGCCTTGCGACCCTGTGCGAGCAGCGTCGTGACGAAATCCTTCGTGTAGTCGAGGCCCTTGTTCACGTCGGCCGGGTTCAGCAGCGCGGGGCCGCGGCCCGGCACGAGCTTCTCGGCGCCGAGCGCACGCAGCGCCTCGAGCGTGGCCGGCCATTGTTCGAGCTGGGCGTCGCCGCAGTAGCACGCAGCGTCGTATTCGACGAGATCGCCCGAGAACAGCACCTTCTGCGACGGGATCCAGACGATCGTGTCGCCCTTCGTGTGGCCCGAGCCGACGTGCATGATCTTCACTTCGAGCTTGCCGAGGAACAGCGTGATCTCGCGCTCGAACACGAGCGTCGGCCAGGTCAGGCCGGGCACCGTCTCGACACCGGCGAACAGGCGCGGGAAACGCTCGATCTCCGACTTCATGTCGGCCTCGCCGCGCTCGACGATCATCTCGTACGTGCCGCGGCTCGCGATCACGTGCTGCGCGCCTTCGTCGAAATACGCGGACGCGCCGAGCACGCGCACCGCGTGGTAGTGCGACAGCACCACGTGCTTGATCGGCTTGTCGGTCACGCTGCGGATCTTCGCGATCAGGTCCTGCGCCATCGCGGGCGTCGCGGTCGTGTCGACGATCAGCACGCTGTCGTCGCCGATGATCACGCCCGAGTTCGGGTCGCCTTCGGCGGTGTACGCGTATGCGTTCTCGGACAGCTTCGTCCAGGTGACTTTCTTCTCTTCCAGATCGGCTTGGGAGGCGAATGCTTTGGCCATGTTGCGTTCCGTGGCTGCGAGCCATGTGTTGAGGGGAGTGAACGGATCATCTTCCCGAGCCAAATATTTGTCAATGACAAAGTCGCTTGCTATTGTTTAATACGGGTAAACCTGCGGGCTGGCGCGATAAATGGCGTCGGATACCATGCGGGGTTTCGTCAACGGAAGAATCATCGCGTGCAGAACCACGAAGTCAGCGCAGACGACGCGCCGCCCAAGGCGCAGCGCGGGATCCAGAGTGTCGAGGTCGGCGGCCGGCTGCTCGACGCGCTCGCGCGCCGGCGCAAGCCGCTG
>NZ_JAAGPB010000256.1:0-12384 GCF_017104585.1 Burkholderia sp. Ac-20392 | reverse complement strand
ATCTTGCGACGGTCGTATTCGGCCGCCTGCAGCACCGCACGCGACGCGCGATCGCCAGCGCGCACCAGCAGCTCCGCCCGTTCGCCCGGCGCGATCAGCAGCGACGTGACGCGGCGCGGCGCGTCGAACAGCCCGCCGTCGGTGCCCGCGTGCTCGAACGCACGGCCGTCATCGAACGCGACGCGCAAATAACGCGCGCTGCACGCGTTCCACACGCGCCAGCGCTCGTCGCCCGCGACGTCGATCCGCGGCCGGCGTGCGCCGTTGACCAGCACGAACTGGCCCTCGCGGCCGTTCATCCAGTCCATCATGTCGTTCGGTGCAATCGTGCCGTCGCGCGCAAGCTTCAGGTCCGACACGAACAGGTTGCGCTCGGGCCAGCCCGCCAGCGGATCGTCCGCGGCGCGCACGACGAACGGGCCGGCGAGCCCGCGAAAGACCTGCTCGGCCGTCATCATGTGCGGATGCGGGTGGTACCAGTAAGTGCCGGCACTGCCCTTCGGCAACGTGAAGCGGTACACGTGCGACGCGCCGGGCGCGACGGAATCGGAAGGATTGCCGTCCTGGTCAGGCGGCACGGGCAGGCCGTGCCAGTGAATCGTCGACGGCTGCGGCAGCTTGTTCACGAACTTGATCTCGACCGTGTCGCCCTCGCGCACGTCGATCAACGGACCGACGACGGGGCCCTGCGTGCCCGCGCCGAACTGCCAGAACGTGGTCGGCCGTGCGCCGTGCAGCATCGGGCGCACCACGGGCTGCGCCACCAGCGTGGCCCGGAACGTGCCGGGCTCGCGGCTTTCGTTCACTAGCGTGCGCAGCGCCGCGAGCGGCGCGCCGGCCGGCAGCGCGTCGGCGGCCGCGAGCGCGGCCGGTACAGACTTGCCGTGCTGCTCGTGCCCCGCCATCCCTGACATGCCCGACATGCCGGGCATGTCGTCCATCGCGTCCATGCCAGCCATGCCGGCGTGACCGGCATGCTGCGCCCACGCGGCGCGCGCGAACAGCGACGCAGCCGCGACACCGATGGCGCGCGACAGGAAGGTTCTCCGTATCATCAATCGTTCCTCGTTATCCATGCTGGGTCGCGCGGCCGCCGCGACACCCGCGCCGGCCGGCTGAAGCGCCGATGCGCGACGCAAATCCTGATGCCCGCGTCATCATAACCGCAGGCCCAAATCCAGAAGCGCCGCGGCCCGCCGGGCGGCGATACGCCGCAGGGCTCGACAACGCCGCCCCCGATTCGGCATGCATCGACCCGCATCGTCGATCGGCGATGCACGGCCGTTCGCGCGCGGCCGAAACGCCACCCAACCCTGCCCCGAGCGGCTCCCACGCGGTCGCCCGGCGCCTGCCGTTCGACCCCGCCACGGCGCCGGTCGCATCACCGATCCGCAAACCCGCCAATATTTCACGATGCGGAACAAGTCTCTGCGTTGTAAAAATTCGTGGTGCAGGGCACAAATTTCCCGTTTCGCGATGCCAAAAAACGTTCCGCAATACAAAACGACGAGAATAATTATTTGTTTTTAAAAGAGAATTTTTGTTTAGTGAAGCCGTTCTACATGCACCATCCGACCGGGTCGCGGACGTAGACTTTGTTCCATGCACTGACGCTTCGCCACGACGTTCGATACGGAACCCGGCGCAAGCAGCCAGTCGGGCCACAGCCGGCCGAACCGGCAGACGGCACAACAGAATCGCTTGTGATCAGAAAGGGAGAACGGAAATGAAGGGATTTCGCTTTGGTTCAACGCTCGGGTCGTTCTACATCCTGCCGGGTAACGGCGGCTGGGAAGCGACGTTCGGCAACGCCCTGCTCGGCGCATTCTCGTGCCCCGAAGTGGCAGCCGACCACATCTCCCGCGGCGACTGCGAGCAACTGTCCGAACTGGACACGGCAACGCTCGAAGTGCCGCACGAAATCGCCGAATGGGAAATCGTTCACGTCTGAATGGCAAGCCAGCAACGAAAAACGCCCCGGGCGTTCCGGGGCGTTTTTCTTTTGTAGCCGGCGGCAGGCAGCAAAGCCCGCCATCGCGGTACACGCATCGGCCCGCGCGATCGCGCGGCCTGCGTCAGGCGACCGCGTCGACGATGCCGTTCAGCGTCGCGCTCGGGCGCATGGCCTGGCTCGTCAGGTCGACGTTCGGACGGTAGTAACCGCCGATAGCCTGCGCCTTGCCCTGCGCGGCGGCCAGTTCTTCCAGAATGCGCGCTTCGCTGTCGGACAGCGCCTTCGCCACACCTTCGAACTGCGCCTTCAGCGCTGCGTCCTCGCTCTGCTCGGCCAGCGCCTGCGCCCAGTACAGGCACAGGTAGAAGTGGCTGCCGCGGTTGTCGAGGCCGCCAACCTTGCGCGCCGGCGACTTGTTCTCGTCCAGGAACTTGCCGGTCGCCTGGTCGAGCGTCTTCGCGAGCACGACCGCCTTCGGGTTCTGGTAGGCGTTGCCAAGGTGCTCGAGCGACGCAGCCAGCGCGAGGAATTCGCCGAGCGAATCCCAGCGCAGGAAGCCTTCCTCGACGAACTGCTGCACGTGCTTCGGTGCGGAACCGCCCGCACCCGTTTCGAACATCCCGCCACCGGCCATCAGCGGCACGATCGACAGCATCTTCGCGCTGGTGCCGAGTTCCATGATCGGGAACAGGTCGGTCAGGTAATCGCGCAGCACGTTGCCGGTGACCGAGATCGTGTCCTTGCCCGCGCGGATGCGCTCGAGCGAGAAACGCGTCGCGTCGACCGGCGTCATCACGCGGATGTCGAGGCCGTTCGCGTCGTGATCCTTCAGGTAACGCTCGACCTTCGCGATGATCTGCGCGTCGTGTGCGCGCGCCGGATCGAGCCAGAACACGGCCGGTGCGCCGGTCGCGCGTGCGCGGTTAACCGCGAGCTTGACCCAGTCCTGCACCGGTGCGTCCTTCGTCTGGCACATGCGCCAGATGTCGCCCGCTTCCACGGCATGCTCGAGCAGCACGTTGCCCGCTTCGTCGGTGACGCGCACGACGCCGTCCGCCGGGATCTGGAACGTCTTGTCGTGCGAACCGTATTCTTCAGCCGCCTGCGCCATCAGGCCGACGTTCGGCACGCTGCCCATCGTGACCGGATCGAACGCGCCATGCTGCTTGCAGTCCTCGATCACGGCCTGGTAGACACCTGCGTAGCAGCGGTCCGGAATCACGGCCTTCGCGTCGTACAGCTGGCCGTCCGGGCCCCACATGCCGCCCGAATCGCGGATCATGGCCGGCATCGATGCGTCGACGATCACGTCGCTCGGCACGTGCAGGTTCGTGATGCCCTTGTCCGAGTTGACCATCGCCAGGCGCGGGCGCACGGTGTATTCGGCCTTGACGTCGGCTTCGATCGCTTCGCGCGTATCGGCCGGCAGGTCCTTCAGGCGCGCGTACAGGTCGCCGATCCCGTTGTTCGGGTTGAAGCCGACCTGCGCCAGCACGTCCGCGTGCTTCGCGAGCGCGTCGCGGTAGAACACCGACACGAAGTGACCGAACAGGATCGGGTCCGAGACCTTCATCATGGTCGCCTTCAGGTGCACCGAGAACAGCACGTCCTGCGCCTTCGCATCGGCGATCTGCGCGTCGATGAAGCTGCGCAGCGCGTTGCGGCTCATCACCGATGCGTCGATCACTTCACCGGCCTTCACGGCCGTCTTTTCCTTCAGCACCTTCTTCGCGCCGTCGGTCGTCGTGAGTTCGATCTTCACGCTGCCGGCGTCGGCGATCAGCGTCGACTTCTCGCTGCCGTAGAAGTCGCCTTCGCTCATGTGCGCGACGTGCGCCTTCGACGTGGCCTGCCACGCGCCCATCTTGTGCGGATGCTTGCGTGCGTAGTTCTTGACCGACAGCGGCGCGCGGCGGTCGGAGTTGCCTTCGCGCAGCACCGGGTTCACCGCGCTGCCCTTGATCTTGTCGTAGCGGGCCTTGACCGCCTTCTCTTCGTCCGTCGACGGATCTTCCGGATAGGCCGGCAGCTTGTAGCCCTGCGCCTGCAGTTCGGCGATCGCGGCCTTGAGCTGCGGCACCGATGCGCTGATGTTCGGCAGCTTGATGATGTTCGCTTCCGGCTTCAGCGTGAGCTGGCCCAGTTCGGCCAGATCATCGGAACCCTTCTGCTCGGGCGGCAGGATGTCTGCGAATGCCGCGATGATGCGGCCGGCGAGCGAGATGTCGCGCGTTTCGACGGCAACGCCGGACGAGCGCGTGAAGGCCTTGACGATCGGCAGCAGCGAATAGGTCGCGAGCGCGGGCGCTTCGTCAGTGAGGGTGTAGATGATCTTGGGCGAAGTGGACATGGTCGATGCGTTGCTACGTGAAAATTTGGACTGAGAACGCCGGCGGGTAACCGGCGGGGAGCGACCGGGTCGGTCGCGAAAGGGGCACGCCGGCTCAGCCGGGCGGTGGTGTTGCGAGGGCCGTCATGTTCTACCTTGCAGGGGCTCCGGGCCGCATCGCGGCGCCGCGGCCCGCATGCCGGACCGCCCTGCCAACAAACCTGCCATCCACGAAACGCTCCGGCGCCGGCAGTAGGCGCCGGGGCGGCCGGACATGCGCCGGCCCACCCCGGAAGGGGACTTACATGTTCTCGATCAGCACTTCACCGAAGCCCGAGCACGACACCTGCGTCGCACCTTCCATCAGGCGCGCGAAGTCGTACGTGACGCGCTTCTGCAGGATCGACTTCTCCATCGCGGCGATGATCGTATCGGCTGCTTCCGTCCAGCCGAGGTGGCGCAGCATCATTTCCGCCGACAGGATCTCGGAACCGGGGTTCACGTAATCCTTGCCCGCGTACTTCGGTGCGGTGCCGTGCGTCGCTTCGAACATCGCGACCGAATCCGACAGGTTCGCACCCGGCGCGATCCCGATGCCGCCGACCTGCGCGGCCAGCGCGTCGGAGATGTAGTCGCCGTTCAGGTTCAGCGTGGCGATCACGTCGTATTCGGCCGGGCGCAGCAGGATCTGCTGCAGGAACGCATCGGCGATCGAATCCTTGATCACGATCTCGTTGCCCGTCTTCGGGTTCTTCACGCGCATCCACGGGCCGCCGTCGATCAGCTCACCGCCGAATTCCTTCTGTGCAAGCGCGTAGCCGGCGTCACGGAACAGGCCTTCCGTGAACTTCATGATGTTGCCCTTGTGCACCAGCGTGACCGACTTGCGATCGTTGTCGATCGCGTACTGGATCGCCTTGCGCACGAGACGCTCGGTGCCTTCGGTCGACACGGGCTTGACGCCGATCCCCGAGGTTTCCGGGAAGCGGATCTTCTTCACGCCCATCTCGTCCTGCAGGAACTTGATCACCTTCTTCGCCTGCTCGGAGCCCGCGGCCCATTCGATGCCCGCGTAGATGTCTTCCGAGTTCTCGCGGAAGATCACCATGTCGATCTTTTGCGGCTCGCGCACCGGCGACGGCACGCCCTTGAAGTACTGCACCGGGCGCAGGCACACGTACAGGTCGAGTTCCTGGCGCAGCGCGACGTTCAGCGAACGGATGCCGCCACCGACCGGGGTCGTGAGCGGACCCTTGATCGACACCACGTATTCCTTCAGCACCTGCAGCGTTTCGTCCGGGAGCCACACGTCCGGACCGTACACCTTCGTCGCCTTCTCGCCCGCGAAAATCTCCATCCAGTGGATCTTGCGCTTGCCCTTGTAGGCATGCGCGACCGCCGCGTCGACGACCTTGATCATGACCGGGGTGATATCGAAGCCCGTACCGTCGCCTTCGATATAGGGAATGATCGGCTGATCGGAAACGTTGAGCGAGAAGTCCTTGTTGACGGTGATCTTGTCACCGCCTTCCGGAACCTTGATGTGCTGATACGGCATGATCGACTCCAGTGACGTGGCTGAGCAGGTGATGCTGGTCGAAGCTGCGCGCGCGGCGGGGGCGCGGCATGGCCACCCCGTGACGGCAACAGCGAGCCGCTATTCTAGCGCCCCAACCGGGCACTTCGGCATGAAGCGCGGCACTGCGTATCAAGACCCCACTTATGTCTTATATAAGACAGAGGACTTGCCGTTCCGTATTATGCATTAAGATTCCGCCATTTGCCATAGACCACCCGCCCCCGCTTCCCGCGGCGCGCCGGGCGGATGCCCCACCATGAACCTGATCGCCCTCAACAAGCCGTTCGGCACGATTTGCCAGTTTTCCGCGCACGAGACGCGCCCGTCGCTCGGCGACTGGGTAAAAACGCCCGGCGTCTACGCGGCCGGCCGGCTGGACGCGGACAGCGAGGGGCTGCTGCTGCTCACCGACGACGGCGCGCTGCAGGCGCGCATCGCCGAGCCGCGCCACAAGCTCGTCAAGCGCTACTGGGCGCAGGTCGAGGGCGCGCCCGGCCCCGCCGACCTGAAGGCGCTCGCGCGCGGCGTCGACCTCGGTGACTACGTGACGCGTCCGTGCCGCGCCGAATTCATCGAACCGCCCGACACGCTGTGGCCGCGCAACCCGCCGATCCGCTACCGCGCGGCGATCCCGACGACGTGGATCGAGCTGGCGATCACCGAAGGCAAGAACCGGCAGGTGCGCCGGATGACGGCGGCCGTCGGCTTCCCGACGTTGCGCCTGGTGCGTGTCGGCGTCGGCGCACTGGATATATTCGCGCTCGGCATTGCACCCGGAGAAACAATCGCGCTGCCGCCGCGCGCGCCGTGGGATGGTTTCGCGCCCGCCGCATGACGAATTCGGGACGGGCGAATTTTTCGTCATCTTTTTCGTCAACCGCCTGCGAAGATCGCGCGTTAAACCGAGCAGATGCCAACCTTAGCTATCCGGCATTGGCAGCCGAACCCGTGTTTGCGTCACGAAAGCGACGTTTTTATCGAATACGATTCGGCGCCCGCAGCGCAATGAGAAATTTCTCGAAGCGTCTGTCAACCGAAAGGTGGATGGCACCGTTAGACGACATGACTCCTATTGCCGGGTCATTTGGTTAATTAACTAAAGCTGAGGAACACAACATGAACAAACTGATCGCCGCTCTGGTCGCTGGCCTCTTCGCAACGGCTGCTTTCGCACAAGCATCGGCTCCGGAAGCTGCTCCGGCTGCTGCTGAAGCTGCTTCGGCACCGGCTAAGCACGCTGCTAAGAAGCACCACGCAGCTAAGAAGCACCACAAGGCATCGAAGAAGGCTGCAGCAAGCGACGCAGCAGCACCGGCAGCTGCTTCGAACTAAGTAAGCTTGCTGTAATAACGCAGTCAAGAACACGCAGTCTTGCCGTTCTTACGGCGTTGAAAGGCAGATCACCGCAAGGCGATCTGCCTTTTTCTTTTTTGTGCCCGCCTGCACGCATCGCGTACCATGCGGGTCTTGTTTTCCAGATAGGAGCCTTGCTGTGCAATTCTCCCTGCGCTCGTCGCTCGGCCGCCTTGCGCGCGCCGCCGTGTTTCCCGCCGCGCTCGCCGTCATGGCGTTCGGCATGCAGGCCGCCAGCGCGCAAGTGCCGCCCGGCGCCAAGCAGCCGAGCGAATTCCCGCGCGTGAAGCTGCGCGCCGGCATGTACGTGATCGACGCGGCCGTCGCCGCGAACGACCCCGACCGCGAACAGGGGCTGATGTACCGTTCGCAGCTCGCGCCGAACGAAGGCATGCTGTTCGTGTTCAACGAGAACGCGGTGCACTGCTTCTGGATGAAGAACACGCTGATTCCGCTGTCGATCGCGTTCATTCGCGCGGATGGCACGATCACCGACATCGACGAGATGAAGGCGGAGACGACCGACAACCACTGCCCGCGCAACAACGGCGTCTATGCGCTCGAAATGAGCAAGGGCTGGTTCGCGGCGAAGGGCATCAAGCCCGGCATGAAGCTCGAAGGCCTGCCGCAGGCCCAGTAACGGCCATCGCCGCGGCGTCGCGCCGCGCACCGACCGAAGCCGGCCGCCCGTTGCGCGCCGGCTTTTTTTTCGCCCGCCGGCGGTGGCGCCCGACTTGATTCCACCGGCGCCGGCCGCATCTGCAAAAGCCACGCACAAGCGCTATGCTTTAAGTCTCGCTTGTCCAGCCCGGGCCCGCACTGTCGGCCCGCTTACATCCGAACCCAAGGAGGTTCACGTGCCCCGCAAAACCCCCATCGAGCGCTATCGCAATATCGGGATCAGCGCTCACATCGATGCCGGCAAAACCACGACGACCGAGCGCATCCTGTTTTACACCGGCGTGAGCCACAAGATCGGTGAAGTGCACGACGGCGCGGCCACGATGGACTGGATGGAGCAGGAGCAGGAACGCGGCATCACGATCACGTCGGCCGCGACCACGGCCTTCTGGAAGGGCATGGCCGGCAACTATCCTGAGCACCGGATCAACATCATCGACACGCCCGGGCACGTCGACTTCACGATTGAAGTCGAGCGCTCGATGCGCGTGCTCGACGGCGCGTGCATGGTCTACGACTCGGTCGGCGGCGTGCAGCCGCAGTCCGAAACCGTCTGGCGCCAGGCCAACAAGTACAAGGTGCCGCGCATCGCGTTCGTCAACAAGATGGACCGCGTCGGCGCCGATTTCTTCCGAGTGCAGCGGCAGATCGGCGAGCGCCTGAAAGGCGTCGCCGTGCCGATCCAGATTCCGATCGGCGCGGAAGATCATTTCCAGGGCGTCGTCGATCTCGTGAAGATGAAGGCGATCGTGTGGGACGACGAAAGCCAGGGCGTGAAGTTCTCGTACGAGGACATCCCCGCGAACCTCGTCGAGCTCGCGCACGAGTGGCGCGAGAAGATGGTCGAGGCCGCGGCGGAAGCGAGCGAGGAACTGCTCGAGAAGTACCTGCACGACCATGAGTCGCTGACCGAGGACGAGATCAAGGCCGCGCTGCGCAAGCGCACGATCGCGAACGAGATCGTGCCGATGCTGTGCGGCAGCGCGTTCAAGAACAAGGGCGTGCAGGCGATGCTCGACGCGGTGATCGACTACCTGCCGTCGCCGGTCGACGTGCCCGCGATTCTCGGCCATGACCTGCACGACAAGGAAGCGGAGCGTCATCCGAACGACGAGGATCCGTTCTCGTCGCTCGCGTTCAAGATCATGACCGACCCGTTCGTCGGCCAGTTGATCTTCTTCCGCGTGTATTCGGGTGTGGTCGAATCCGGCGACACGGTGCTGAACGCGACGAAGGACAAGAAGGAGCGACTCGGCCGGATCCTGCAGATGCACGCGAACGAGCGCAAGGAAATCAAGGAAGTGCGCGCGGGCGACATCGCGGCGGCCGTCGGCCTGAAGGAAGCGACCACCGGCGACACGCTGTGCGATCCGGCGCACCCGATCGTGCTCGAACGCATGATTTTCCCGGAGCCGGTGATTTCGCAGGCTGTCGAGCCAAAGACGAAGGCCGACCAGGAAAAGATGGGCCTGGCGCTGAACCGCCTGGCACAGGAAGATCCGTCGTTCCGCGTGCAGACCGACGAAGAATCCGGGCAGACGATCATTTCGGGGATGGGCGAGCTTCACCTCGAAATTCTGGTCGACCGGATGAAGCGTGAATTCGGCGTGGAAGCGACGGTCGGCAAGCCGCAGGTCGCTTATCGCGAGACGGTGCGCACGCCGGCGAAGGACGTCGAAGGCAAGTTCGTCAAGCAGTCGGGCGGCCGCGGCCAGTACGGGCATGCGGTGATCACGCTCGAACCGAACCCCGGCAAGGGCTACGAGTTCGTCGACGCGATCAAGGGCGGCGTGATTCCGCGCGAATACATTCCGTCGGTCGACAAGGGCATCCAGGAAACGCTGAAGAGCGGCGTGCTGGCGGGCTATCCAGTCGTCGACGTGAAGGTCACGCTGACGTTCGGTTCGTACCACGACGTCGACTCGAACGAAAATGCGTTCCGGATGGCCGGTTCGATGGCGTTCAAGGAAGCGATGCGCCGCGCGAAGCCCGTGCTGCTCGAACCGATGATGGCCGTCGAGGTGGAAACGCCTGAAGACTTCATGGGCAACGTGATGGGCGACCTGTCGAGCCGTCGCGGCATCGTGCAGGGGATGGAAGACATCGCAGGCGGCGGCGGCAAGCTCGTACGCGCCGAAGTGCCGCTCGCGGAAATGTTCGGCTATTCGACGTCGCTGCGTTCGGCCACGCAGGGCCGCGCGACCTACACGATGGAGTTCAAGCAGTACGCGGAAACGCCGGCCAACGTATCGGAAGGCGTGATCAGCGCGAAAGTGAAGTAAGCGCGGCGCGCTCGCGCGCTGCCGCTTGCAGACAAGGCCCGTCCGGTTCCGGACGGGCCTTTTTTCATTCGGCGCACGCGGCGTTCGCGGCTTTTTGATCGGCAAGCCAGGCATTTTTTTCGCGTGCCACAATGGATCGCGATTCGTCAGATGGAACCCGCCCGATGCCGCCCACCCCTGCCCTGCGCCGCCTGCTGATCCTCTATGCCGGCCTGATCGCCGCGAACGCCGCCGTCTGGCTGTGGGCGCTCGCCGTGTTGCGCGATCATCCGCTACTGCTCGGCACCGCGGCGATCGCGTATGGGCTCGGGCTGCGTCATGCGGTCGACGCCGATCACATCGCCGCGATCGACGTTGCAACACGCAAGCTGATGCAGGAAGGCCAACGTCCGGTGAGCGTCGGGCTGTTCTTCTCGCTCGGCCATTCGACGATCGTGATCGCCGCGACGCTCGGCATCGCGCTGACCGCGTTCGCGCTGCGCGACCGGTTCGATGCATTCCGCGAGATCGGCGGCACGATCGGCACGGCCGTGTCGGCCACTTTCCTGCTCGTGCTCGCGTGCGTGAACCTGGTGATCCTGCGCGACGTGTGGCGGCGCTATCGCGGCACGCACGGGCACGCGCACGATGCCGCGCATGTGCACCGTCCCGCCGGGCTCGTGTCCCGGCTGCTGCGTCCGCTGTTCCGGTTCGTGTCGAAGAGCTGGCACATGTATCCGGTCGGCGTGCTGTTCGGGCTAGGTTTCGATACTGCAACCGAAATCGGCCTGCTCGCGATTGCCGCCGCGCAGGCGAGCCAGGGGTTGCCGGTTTATACAG
This sequence comes from Burkholderia sp. Ac-20392, assembly GCF_017104585.1. NCBI lineage: Bacteria > Pseudomonadati > Pseudomonadota > Betaproteobacteria > Burkholderiales > Burkholderiaceae > Burkholderia > Burkholderia sp. Ac-20392. The sequence continues at coordinate 1,387 of NZ_JAAGPB010000256.1, read as the reverse complement.
TCATGCTGTTTCCCGCGCTTTTCACCGCCGGCATGACGCTGATCGACTCGACCGACAACGTGCTGATGATTCACGCGTACGGCTGGGCGATGGACGATCCGCAGCGCAAGCTGCTCTACAACGCGAGCATCACGTTCGTGTCGGCGGCCGTCGCGCTGGCGATCGGCGGGATCGAGGCAGCCGGCCTGCTGGCCGACAAGCTGTCGCTGACGGGCCCCGTGCGCGACGCGCTCGATGCGCTCGGCGAGCGCTTCGGCTCGATCGGCTACGGCATCGTCGCCCTGTTCCTCGTCTGCTGGATCGCGTCGATCCTGTTCCACCGCTGGCAGCGCGCGGCCGATGCGCCTGCGCGCTGAACTTAACTCAGACGTTTCATTCCGGAAACAAAACTCCCCTCAAGACGTTGCATGCGCCGTCGCGCGCTTGCGTGCGCCTTGCGCGACGGGCGCAAGCGGCCGGTGGCACGGATCTCGCAGATAGGGATTCGCACGGCGGGCCCGCATGCCATCCCGCGCTCGAGGCTGACGTCCAGCGCCCGCCCGAACGCGATCGGCTGCCGACAGGACTACGAACCTTTAACGGCCCCCTGCACCACACGTAGATCGCCGCGCGGCGACGAGGCATCGCGCGCATGGGGAGGCCATGATGCTCAAGACGAAACAACCGTTCCGTACGCCGGGACGGCGCTATCGCGCAACCTTGTTCGCCGCAGCCGCGTTCGCGTGCTGCTGCTCATATGCCGTCGCACAGGATGCGACACCGGACGCCGCGGCCGATGCAGTTGCCCACGCGGACGCCATCATGACGCTGGTCGACGACGCTTCGCCTTGCGCAGCCAACCCGGCTGCGTGCGCGGTGCACGTCTTCGCCGGCGGACGCGCTGGCGGTAATGGCGCAGGCCCGGGCAGCAATGGCAGCGGCGGCAGCCCCGGTAGCGGAAATGGCAACGGCAGCGGTAGCGGCAACAACGGGAACGGTACCGTCGGGCCTGCTGGCGTCGGCGGAACGACGAGCGGAACATCCGGCGGCACGAGTGGTTCGGGTGGCTCGGGCCGCGGAGGCAATACGTCTGGCAGCGGGGGTTCGGGTGGTGGTTCTTCCGGGGGTGGTACGTCGGGTGGCGGTACTTCCGGTGCCGGTACTTCCGGCGGCGGCACTTCGGGTGGTGGTACTTCGGGTGGTGGTACTTCGGGTGGCGGTACTTCGGGTGGCGGTACTTCGGGTGGCGGTACTTCGGGTGGCGGCACTTCGGGTGGCGGTACTTCGGGTGGCGGTACTTCGGGTGGCGGTACTTCGGGTGGCGGTACTTCGGGTGGCGGTACTTCGGGTGGCGGTACTTCGGGTGGCGGTACTTCGGGTGGCGGTACTTCGGGTGGCGGTACTTCGG